>CBQVAZ010000170.1:0-7059 GCA_967720205.1 uncultured Gemmatimonadaceae bacterium
TGCTCGCAACGCTGCAGGCAGTCGTTGACCGACAGCAACCGGCGCGGTTCTGGCCGTGGCTCACGATCACGATCGTGAAGCTGCTCCTCGTCTTCACGGTCTACATGTTGGGCGTCGCGTACCTAACGCTCGCCGAACGGAAGATCTCGGCATGGATCCAGCGGCGCTTGGGACCGAATCGCGTTGGGCCGCGAGGTCTGTTCCAACCTTTGGCCGATGGTCTCAAGAACATCATGAAGGAAGAGACCATGCCGGCGCACGTGAACAAGGCGATCTTCGTGATCGCGCCGATGCTGTCCTTCATCCCGGCGCTGATGGTGTGGGCTGTGATTCCGTTCGCCGCGCCGTGGGCATCACGTTGGGGCCGCATCGAAATGGTTTTGGCCGATGTGCCCATTGGATTCCTGTACATCCTCGCGATCTCGTCGCTGGGCGTGTACGGCATCGTGCTCGCTGGATGGTCGTCAAACAACAAGTACGCGCTGTTAGGCGGGCTTCGCTCGAGCGCGCAGATGGTCTCGTACGAGATCTCGCTCGGCATGTCATTGATCCCTGTGTTGCTACTCGCCGGGAACGTGACACTCAGCGCGGTCGTGAATCAGCAAGCGCAATTTCACATGTGGAACGTGCTGCTGCTCTCTGTTTCCTTCGTCACGTTCCTCATCTCGTCTTTCGCTGAGACGAACCGGTTGCCATTCGACTTGCCTGAGGCGGAGTCGGAGCTGATCACCGGATATCACACCGAATACAGCGCGATGAAGTTCTCGCTCTTCTTCATCGCCGAGTATGCGAACATGGTGACGGCCAGCGCGCTGATTGCGACGCTGTTCTTTGGCGGCTGGGACATTCCGTTCATGTCGGCGGACAACGCCGGCGCCGTCTCCGGCCTCCTCGTGCTTCTCTCGGCCGTGATCTTCATCGCCAAGGTGCTGTTCTTCCTGTTCTTCTTCATCTGGGTACGCTGGACGCTACCGCGCTTCCGCTACGACCAATTGATGTCGTTAGGATGGAAGGTGCTGCTGCCGTTGGCGATCGCCTACATCATCATCGTCGCGTCCTTGATCCTGGCGCTCGACATGGCAGGGATGCAGCGCGGATTCACGTATGGGCTCATTCTGTTCGCCGTGAACGCCGTCCTGCTCTTCATCCTGTTCTTCGTTCTCGACCGCGGCCGCATCGTGAGTCCGGCGTATCGTGGCGCCAGTGCCGTTGAGCTGGCGCGCCTTCGCGGGATCACTGCAGCACGGGCGCGCCTAACGTCGCAAGGCGGGGGAGTGCATTAATGGCCATTGGCGTGAAGGTTGTCGAGCGTCCCATCGCGCAGACGAGTTACGTGCGCGCGACGCTGAGCGGGCTCGCGAATACGCTGCGCAATCTCGTCGGCGAGCACAAAGTCACGATGCAGTATCCCGAACAGAAGTGGGATCTCTCTCCACGCTGGCGCGGCACGCATCGCATGCTCACGACGGAAGACGGGAAGGCAAAGTGCGTAGCGTGCGGTCTTTGTCCTACTGTTTGCCCGGCGAACTGCATCAAGCTCGTACCCGGCGAGGACGAAGAGGGAAATCGCTATCCGCTGGTTTTCGAGATCGACGAGTTCCGCTGCATCTTCTGCGGGTACTGCCAGGAGGTGTGCCCGGAAGAGGCAATTCATCTCGGGCGGCATTACGAAAACTCGGAATACTCTCGCGAAGGATTCGTTTATGACCTCGAGCGCCTAACGGCGCAGACGCACCCGGTGACAGAGATGTGGGACCCGGCCGACCCGAAAGGCGAGTAATGTCGCACTTCTTCTACTCGTTCCACTTCTATCTCTTCGGCATTCTGGCGCTGGCGTCCGCGCTGACATTCGTGACGCGCAAGAGCCCCGTCGCCGCGGCGCTGTGGCTTGTGAGCACAATGTTCTGCCTCGCCGCGCTGTACATCATGCTGGACGCGCAGTTCATCGGCATCATCCAGATCCTCGTGTATGCCGGGGCGATCATGGTTGTCTTCTTGTTCGTCGTCATGCTGCTCAATCTCGGCCATCCGAAGGAGATCTCTGACGCGCGCGGGAAGCTGCCGAGCATCGTGGCAGGCTTGTTAGGTGTGATCATGCTCGCGCTTATCGGAGTCACGCTGCGTGGTCGGATGGAAACTTCGTCTGCCGCGGCGGAACGGATGATGAGTGCGCAAGTCGAGCGTGTCGGCGCCGTTGGCGCAATCGCCGAGCCGCTTTTTAGAGAGTATCTGCTCGCGTTCGAGGTGACGAGCCTGGTGCTGCTGGTGGCGATGGTCGGTGCCGTTGTGTTAGGCAAACGGAGGACCGCATGATCGACGAAGCGCTCGCCCTGTCCGCGGCGCTATTCGTGATTGGCGCGGTGGGTGTGCTCACGCGCCGTAACGCGATCATCATTTTCATGTGCGTGGAGCTCATGCTCAACGCCGTGAACCTGTCGTTCATCGCGTTCTCGAAGCTGTACGGCTTCTCGGGACAGGCGATCGTCTTTTTCGTGATGACGGTTGCGGCGGCCGAGGCCGCGGTAGGCCTGGCGATCATCATCGCGATCTTCCGGCATCAGCAGACCGTGAATCTGCAGAACATCAACCTCCTCAAAGGATGATGTTCTTAACAGTACTGACAGCAGTGCAGGAGGTCGCGGATGCGACGCAATCTCATCCGCTGGCCGGAACCGTCGCGCAGCTGATCTGGCTCGTGCCGATTCTCCCGTTGGTCGGCTTCCTGATCAATGGGCTGCTTTCCCTAACGAGCGTTGCCAAGCTTGGACCGCGCGACCCATATGCGCATCACGAAGCGCATCACGGGCACGAGGGTCACGCCGACGAGCACCATGACGATCACCACGCGCCAACGAAGCACCGGTACGCGAAGGTCGTCAGCATCATCGGACCGCTCGTACTGTGGGCAGCGTTCGGGCTCGCCGCTTCGATTTTTGGCGCACTTGCCGGCGCCAACGCCGAGTCGCCGTTCATCAGAAGCCTGTTCAGCTGGATGATCGCAGGCGACTTGTCCGTCGACGCAGCGTTGCAAGTCGATCAACTCTCGATGACGATGACGCTCGTTGTCACGGGCGTCGGCGCGCTGATCCACACGTTCAGTGTCGGCTACATGCAGGACGATCCGGGGTACCCGCGCTACTTCGCGTACCTGAATCTGTTCATCTTCTTCATGCTGGTGCTCGTGTTAGGCGCCAATCTCCCGGTTGTCTTCGTCGGCTGGGAAGGCGTCGGTCTCTGCTCCTACCTCCTGATCGGCTTCTGGTTCGAGGACAAAGTCAACGCAGACGCGGGAAAGAAAGCGTTCATCATGAACCGCATCGGCGACTTTGGCTTCATCGTCGCCATGATGCTGCTGTTCGCCAATCTGGGAACGCTCGACTTTCTCGGACTGCGCGAGGGGGCCGGGCAGTTAGGCGAAGGCAGCGCGCTCGTCACTGCGATCTGCTTGTTTCTGTTCCTGGGTTGTACGGGGAAGAGCGCGCAGATCCCGCTCTACACGTGGCTACCGGACGCGATGGCTGGTCCGACACCAGTGTCGGCGCTGATCCATGCGGCAACGATGGTCACGGCCGGCGTCTTCCTCATCGCGCGCACTTCGTTCCTCTTTGCGCTCGCACCGGTGGCCAGCCTAACGGTGGCGGTCATCGGTGGACTCACCGCGCTCTTTGCCGCGACGATCGGACTCAAGCAGTGGGACATCAAGAAGGTGCTCGCGTACTCCACCGTCTCGCAGCTCGGCTACATGTTCGTCGGCGTGGGTGTCGGAGCGTATGCGGCGGGACTGTTCCACCTCGTGACGCACGCGTTCTTCAAGGCGCTGCTGTTCCTGGGCTCGGGCTCGGTGATCTTCGCGATGCACCGCGCGTATCACGCCACGCACAAGCACGACGACGCGCAAGACATGCGCAACATGGGCGGCCTGCGCCGGTTCATGCCGTACACGTTCGTGCTGATGTGGGTCTCGACACTGGCAATCTCTGGCATCTTCCCACTTTCTGGCTTCTTCTCCAAGGACGAGATCCTCGCATCCGTCTTCGCTAGACGGCACGAGAGCACGCTCGCCGAGGCGCACTGGTTAGGCATTCCAGGGTCGACGGTATTGACGATTGTGTACGCGTTCGGTCTGATCGCCGCGCTGCTCACGGCGATCTACATGACGCGCATGATGATCTACACCTTCCACGGACCAAACCGGACGGGTGAGGCGGAACGGCAGCATCTGCGCGAGGCGCCGTGGGTCATGACAGGGCCGCTCGTCGTGTTAGGCGTGCTGAGCGCGATCGGCGGCTGGCTCAATCTCCCCGAGGTCCTGCCGTTAGGTCCCGTGGGACTGTTGCACCACTGGCTCGAGCCGGTTGTTGGCGAACCGGCGTTGCACATCACAAAGGGCGCGGAGCCGCATCTGTCGAACGCCACGGAATTCGCGCTGATCGGCCTGGCGCTCGCCATCGCGATTTCGGGCATCGTGATCGCGTGGGTGAGGCTCAAGCCAGAGGCGTTGGTGCCCAAAGCACAGGCGCCCGAACCAGAAGGCTTCGAGCGAGTGCTGGAGCACAAGTACTACGTCGACGAGATCTACGATTCGGCTGTCGTCAAACCGACTGTCGGCATCTCGCGCAATGTGCTGTGGAAAGGAATGGATGCCGGCATCATCGACGGGCTCTTCGTCAATGGCAGCGCCTATCTCGCGCGTGCGTTTGGCTGGTTAGGCTCGCGGCTGCAGTCGGGGCAGGTGGGGACGTACGCGTGGATCCTGTTCATCGGAGTGCTCGTAATCCTCGGCACTGTGGCTTTCAGATAGATGGCGCCCTTCCTCGAGTCCATCAAATACAACAGCTGGATCCTCACGATCCTGCTAGCGCTGCCGACGTTCGGCGCGCTCGTCGTGTGGGCCCACGGGCGCGCGACGAGCGCCGCGACAGGCGAGGACGCGGATGCCGCGGCGCAAACGGCGCGGCGCCTAACGCTATGGATCTTCATCCTTGAGTTCGTGCTGTCGCTCGGTCTCTGGTGGTCGATCGATCCGAGCAACGCGGGATTTCAGGCGACGATGGAAGTCCGCTGGATCGACGCATGGGGCGCCAAGTATGCCGTGGGCATAGATGGCATCTCGCTGATGATGGTGCTGCTCACGACATTCCTGATGCCCATCAGCGTGTTAGCCGGCTGGACCAGCGTGCGCAAGAAAGTTCATGCGTATCACATCCTGTTGCTGCTCCTGACCACAGGGATGCTGGGCGTCTTCGTCGCGCGCGACCTCTTCCTGTTCTACGTGATGTGGGAAGTGATGCTCGTGCCGATGTACTTCATCATCGGCATCTGGGGCGGCGAACGGCGCCTCTACGCGAGCATCAAGTTCTTCATCTACACGATGGTGGGCTCGCTGTTGATGCTCGTGGCGATCGTCTACCTCGGCTATCAGGCAGGCCTGCTCGAGGGCCGCCCAAACTTCAGCTACGAAGCAATCCTCGCCATACCAGAATTGTCATCGCGCGCGGCGTTCTGGCTGTTCACGGCCTTCTTCTTGGCGTTCGCCGTCAAGGTGCCGATGTTCCCGTTCCACACATGGCTGCCTGACGCGCACGTGGAAGCCCCGACCGCGGGCTCGGTGATCCTGGCTGCGATCATGCTGAAGTTCGGCACCTACGGGTTTTTGCGGTTTGCGCTGCCGTTCTTCCCGGCCGTGTCGCTGCATCCGACCGTGCGCACGGCGATCATCGTGCTCGCCGTCATCGGCGTGATCTACGGATCGCTCGTCGCGCTCGTTCAACCAGACATCAAGAAGCTCGTCGCCTATTCATCTGTGGCGCACCTCGGCATGGTCATGTTAGGCATCTTCGCCCTAACGACTGAGAGTGTGCAGGGCGCGTTGATGGTGATGATCGGGCACGGGCTCTCGACAGGCGCGCTGTTCTTACTCGTCGGCATCATCTACGAGCGGCGGCACACCCGGCTCATCGAGGCCTATGGCGGACTCGCGAAGGTCGTCCCGTTGTTCGCCACGGTTCTTACGATCGTGACACTGTCCAGCATCGGATTGCCGGGGACGAACGGGTTCGTCGCCGAATTTCTGGTGTTGATCGGGTCATTCAAGACGGTGCCGTGGGCGACGACGATCGCCGCGATCGGCGTGATCCTTGGCGC
This sequence comes from uncultured Gemmatimonadaceae bacterium, assembly GCA_967720205.1. Classification (GTDB taxonomy): domain Bacteria; phylum Gemmatimonadota; class Gemmatimonadetes; order Gemmatimonadales; family Gemmatimonadaceae; genus DASYRX01. The sequence continues at coordinate 6,145 of CBQVAZ010000170.1, forward strand.
AGCCTACATGTTGTGGGCGATCCAGCTGTTGCTGTACCAGAAGCTCGACAAGCCGGAGAACGCGAGCCTCACCGATCTCAATAAGCGCGAGCTCGCGCTGCTCGTTCCGATTCTCGCGTGCATCCTCTGGTTAGGCGTCTACCCCAAGCCGGTTCTGCGACGCATGGAAGCGTCGAGCAGCAACCTGGTGCAGCAGGTGGAGAGCAAGGCCGGACGTCAGAGCCTCACGCTGGGCGGAGGCCGTTAGGCGATGCCGCTGGATCTCTCCAAGGCCGTGCAGCTCTCGCTGGCGCTGGCGCCGGACCTCCTGCTGTTCGCGGGCGCGATGCTGCTCATGCTTTTCGCCGCGTGGCGGGCCGATTCAGCCGAGCATCAGCGGCGAGTCGGCATCGCGAGCCTGATACTCGTCGTCCTAACGATCGTCGCAGTCGTGATGTTCGCCAGAAGGGGCATCACAGCCGGCCCCGGCGTGATCGCCATCGACCAATTCAGATGGGCGGCCGACGTCATCTTTTTGCTAGCTGCCGCGATCGCGATCGCGACGTCGCTCGACTATAACACGCGGGAGGGGATTTGGGCCGGGGAGAGTCATGTGCTCGTGCTCTTCGCGACTGGCGGGATGATGCTCATGGCCGCAGCGCGCGATCTCATGATCGTCTTTCTCGGCATCGAGCTCATGTCGATCGCCGTGTATGTACTCGCCGGACTCAACCGACGCAGCGCGAAGTCTGCCGAAGGGGCCATCAAGTATTTCTTGTTAGGCGCGTTTTCGACTGCGTTTCTGCTCTACGGCATCGCGCTCGTGTATGGCGCGACGGGGACGACGAATCTCGTCATGATCGGCGAGCGCGTCGTCACGTCACGCTTGGACAACGACGCGCTGTTCCTGGCGGGGATCGCGATGATGCTCGTCGG
>CBQVAZ010000171.1:0-7058 GCA_967720205.1 uncultured Gemmatimonadaceae bacterium
CAACGAGCTCATTGGCCGTAATGTCCTCGATCTCGTGAGTCCGAATCTGCGCGACGAAGTGCAGCGCTGCCTGCGCGAGATGGCGCCCGGGAACCCTGCCCTGCGGCGCTTGCTGCAAGCCGAGCTGCCTAACGGGGCTCGCCGCTGGTACGCCACCACGACGGTACCCATATCGCACGAGGGTCGCGTCGTCGCCCTCACGATCGCAGCGCGAGATGTCGCCCTTCAGCGTGCGTCCGGCCCGCCGAGCGACAGTCGAGTGGTGGACGCACTCCAGAGCATGCAGCACGCGCAGAAGCTCGAGTTGATCGGCCTCCTCGCCGGCGGCCTCGTTCACAACTTCAACAACGTGCTCACGGTGATCGGGTCAGCCAGCGACATGCTGTTCGACGCGCTTTCCGAATCCGATCCGCTACGGGCAGACGTGGAGAGCATCCAGCGCGCCATTCGTCATGGTTCGACGCTCACGAAACAGTTGCTCGCGCTCTCGAGGCGCCAAGCCGTCGAGCGTTCACGCATCGAGTTGAATACAGTCGTTGAGGAAGTGGCCACGATGTCACGACTCTTCCTCGACGACTCGATCAAGCTGGTGATCCACCTCGATCCGAGCGGTGCAGCGGCGCGCGTCGATCGCAGTGAGATGGAGCAAGTGCTTCTCAATCTGCTGCTGAATGCGCGCGACGCGATGCCTAACGGCGGTTCCATTCTGATCAGCACAACGTGCCTGACGTACACCGGCGCAACGGCGCCGCGCCACTGCAAACTGCGCGGACCGGTCGTGCGACTCAGAGTTCAGGACAACGGTGTCGGCATCGACGAAGACACGCGCGGCCGCGTATTCGAGCCCTTCTTCTCCACCAAGCCCTTGGATCGCGGAACGGGACTCGGACTTCCAACAATCGAAGCCATCGTGAAGGCCTCGGCCGGCTGCGTGGAGCTCGCAAGCCGGCGGGGCGTCGGCACGACCGTCGACGTCGTGCTGCCGGAGGCGGAAAGAGTTGGACTGGTGGCGGCGGCTTAGCGCTGCGGCAGCCGAGCGGTCACGTTCCCTGCCGCGTCAAGAAACTCGAGGCTGGGCGTACCTAACGAGTCGACCATGAGCCGCAGCCGCGGCTTGCCATTGGGATCGGATAGATCGATCTGCGCCGCGCGCGCGGTTGTGCGACCCAGATAGACACGCGGCGCAAACATCGGCACGCCTCCTGGATTCATCCATTCGCGCATCGCGGAATCGCGCGCCGGGCCCTGCTGCATCCTGCCGATCGTATCGCGCCTGGCAATGGCCTCGAAGATGTCGACGTTCGCGCGATCGGCGATTGTGAAGCCGACGCGACGCTGACCGTTGTTGTCGTTGTACTGGAAGTACAGCACCTGATCCTGATTGAACTGATCGAACGAGAACCCGCTCGACGCTTGAAAGCGTCCGTCGGGCATGCGCTGGCCAGTAAACGTTAGGCCGCCGTTCTCAGTCCCTTCATCGTTGAAGAAGATGATCCCGGGCCGCGTGCCACCGGCGTACCCGAAAGGTTGTCCTTTGTAGATCGGTCCGATGGATCGCGGCTTGTTGGAGATGACCATGCGCAACTTGCCGTCAGGCTCCACAACGTTGATCCGCTCCACGTCGATCTCCGTGAATTTCGTGCGCTGTGCGCTCTGCTTGAACGCGGCGATGGAGAGCGTGCCGAGTAGTATGGTGACGACCAGCGCGTACAACTTGAGCGCGCGCAGCTCGCGGCGGATGCGGGGGTCCATGCTTGGATCCTGATGAGAGGCCGAGTCGGGCAAAGTGCCTCAAAGTAAATTTGTGACGCAGCTCCCGTCGAGGCCGCCTAACAAGAGGCAGCCGAGTCCGGCTCACCATTAGAAGCGTCGCACGCCGCTTGCAGAAACACATCGCCAAATGGGACGAGCGCCCAGGATGGCGAGCGCCCATGCTGAACAATAGAGCACGACTCGCTCTTGGCGATCGACCGCTTGGGAGTGAGCACAAGGCCAACAACAAGCAAACGAACCTTGTCGCGTGGTTCGTTCACTAATGAGCGATTCGCGCGACGACTTGGAGGAGCATTCCTATGAAGACACGCGTGCTTCGCGCGTGGCCCGTGCTCGGCGCTGCCGTTCTTTCGTTAGGCATCGCCGTCTCGGCGCAGGCGCAGGACACAACTCGCACACGTCGGCCGACTTCGCAACAGCGCATTCCCGTAACCAAGCGTGAATCCCGCGGTGAAGTTGATCTGAACAAGATGCGCGCTGATTCCATTGCGCGAGCCGATTCCCTGGCCCGTGAAAAAATGCGGGCTGACTCGATCGCTGCGGCCGCGGCCGAAAAGGCTCGCGCCGATTCAATTGCCGCCGTCGAAAAGGCTCGTGCCGATTCGATAGCTGCCGTTGAGAAAGCTCGTGCTGATTCAATCGCTGCTGTAGAACGCGCCCGGGCCGACTCAATTGCCCGCGCGGACTCCATCGCGCGTGCCGAGCAGATGCGGCGCGAACAGTCTCGCAACCGTTACCTCTTCGGCGGCAGCGGATGGTATCTCGGCGTAGCAGGCGGACGCAGTAGCCCAATGGACGACTTCAATGACGTCGGCTACGACAGCGGCTTCAACATCACCGTGCCCATTGGCTGGCACAAGCCGAACTACTTGTTAGGCTTCCGCCTCGACTTTGGATTGGACCGCTTCAACAGCGAGCCGTTCCAGAACCTGAACAACGGCGGTAATGACCCACGCGTGCTGTCCGCTGCGGCGAACGTAACGCTGCGTCTCCCGCTGGGCTCGCCAAGAGTGGCACTTTACGGTTTGGGTGGTGGCGGCCTGTACAACTTTAGCGGGTTTGGCACCGGCTCCTCTTTAGGCGCCTTGCTCGGTAATGACGTACTGGACAACAATGATGAGAACGACGAGAAGAGCATTACGAAGATCGGTGCCAACATGGGTGCGGGCATCGAATTCGGCGTTGGGCCGGCTGCGATTTTCTTTGAGTCGCGCTGGGTGAACGTGTTCGCGAACCGCGATGAAGACCTCGACTTCAACGAGTTCTTCGGCAGCCGTTCGAAGCACGTTCGCTGGGTACCGTTGGTTCTTGGCATCTCGTTCCGTTAACCATACGGACCTGATGCCGTCGCGTCGTCCCACCGTCCAAACGTGGGACGGCGCGACAACCCAGTGATGTCGTTATGATTTGGCTTATGAAGTTTCGAACCGGTCCGTACCTGCTCGCGGGATCTCTGTCGCTCGTCGCGCTGTCGACGACGGCAAGGTCACAGCAGGCGCGGGCCGATTCGCTCGTCAGCGCGACAGTCAAGTCGATGCTCGTGCGCTATCGTGACGCGTTCTTCGTCGACACGGCTGCACTCATTCCACCGCCATCGTTCTCGTCGCGAGCCGATAGCCTCTCATGGGTGGCATCGCGCGATCGCGCGATGAGCGTGAACGACGGGTTCCGCGTCGTCGTGTCGCTCTTCGATCGCCAGCTACAGGTCATCCGCGGCGCCGACACAGTGATGGTTGCTCCGATTGCCGTGGCGTCGGGCATCACGCTGGAATACGCCGGCCGTTCGTGGACATTCCGCACACCGCGCGGGCAGCGCCGCGTGTTGCGTAAAGTCGAGGATCCGGTGTGGCGGCCGCCCGATTGGTTGTACGCCGAAGTGGCGGCAGAGTACGGACTCAAGCTCGAGCGCTTGCATGAAGGGTCGTCGATCAACCTCGAGGACGGACGCCGCCTAACTGTTCGGAATGGAATCGTTGGGTTGGCACAGCCTGGGTCGAGCACTTTCGTGCCATTGCCGATCGACGAGCACATCGTGTTCAACAGCACGCTGTTCATCCCACCGGCCGGCACGTGGAACCGTAAGGTCGAGGGAGAGTTGGGACCGTACGCGCTGGACTTGGGCAGCGGCTATCTGCTGCACGGAACTCCCGATCAGACAAGCATCGGTCGCGCGGTCACGCACGGCTGCATCCGGCTCGCCGACCCGGATATCACGTGGTTGTACAACAACGTTCCTGTCGGAACGCCGGTCTACATCTACTGAGCACATCCGCCTAACGCGCGAGTTCGCGACGTTTGACGAGCTCGGCCGCTTGGCGCGCCGCAATGTTGCCCGCGTCCGGCCTCGCATACATGATTCCCCGCATGAGCGATTTGGGTCGCCAACGAGCCCGATTTTGACTCAATGGTGCCAGTGCGCAGCAGGCCTGACCTAACGCACGAAGCTCATCGCGCCCGCCATGTCCCATCGGTGTAAACGGCTATTCGTCCGGCTGTGATCTGTGTCGACGCAGCCTAAGCGTGCTGGACCGGAACTTGAAGTCGCACGTCTTCTTTTGACGGCAAGCTCATCGGAATGGAGCCAATGAAGAATCCCCCGCAAGCCGCGAACGTCTTGCAAGCAAATGGTTTAGACGAGATGCCGGTGGCCGATCTGCACGAGTTGTTGGGAGCCATGCAAGCCGTCCACGACGGCAACTTTTCAGTCCGGCTCCCTCGGCATTGGACAGGTTTGTCAGGCAAGATCGCCGACACGTTCAACCACATCGTCGCCTCGAACGAACGCATCGCCGCCGAGCTTCAGCGGGTCGGCCATGTCGTCGGCAAGCAGGGGAAGATCCGCCAGCGTCTGGATGCTGGGCGCGCCGGTGGCGCGTGGCGTGAGATGGAGACGTCGGTAAACACTCTGATCGACGATCTGGTTTGGCCGACAACGGAAGTCACTCGCGCGATTTCAGCCGTGGCGCAGGGTGACCTGCTTCAAACGGTCCGGCTCGACGTCGATGGCCGTCCGCTCGAAGGCGAGTTCCTGCGCTCGGCGACCATCGTCAACCGAATGATCCAGCAGCTCGGCGTCTTCGCGGGCGAAGTGACGCGCGTGGCGCGCGAAGTCGGCGCCGACGGAAAGCTCGGTGGGCAGGCGCAGGTGCGCGACGTGAGCGGCGTGTGGAAAGACCTCACGGAGTCAGTGAACTCGATGGCGAGCAACCTAACGGCGCAGGTGCGCAACATCGCCGAGGTGACGATCGCCGTAGCGAGCGGAGACCTCTCGAAGAAAATCACCGTCGACGTGCGCGGTGAGATTCTGCAGCTCAAGGAAGCGATCAACACGATGGTCGATCAGCTGCGATCGTTCGCAGCCGAAGTCACGCGCGTCGCACGCGAAGTTGGAACGGACGGAAAACTCGGCGGTCAGGCGATCGTGCCAGGCGTCGCCGGCACGTGGAAAGACTTGACGGACTCCGTGAACGCGATGGCGGGCAACCTAACGGGTCAGGTCCGCAACATCGCTGAAGTCACGACCGCCGTCGCGCGCGGCGACCTCTCGCGAAAGATCACCGTAGACGTGCGCGGAGAGATCCTCGAGCTCAAGAACACCATTAACACGATGGTCGATCAGTTAAATGCCTTTGCGGCAGAAGTGACGCGTGTGGCGCGCGAAGTCGGAACGGAAGGAAAACTCGGCGGTCAGGCGCAGGTGCCAGGCGTCGCAGGTACGTGGAAGGATCTCACGGACAACGTGAACTCGATGGCTGGCAACCTAACGGCACAAGTCAGAAACATTGCCGATGTCACGATTGCCGTGGCCTCGGGAGACTTGTCAAAGAAGATCACAGTGGACGTGCGCGGCGAGATTCTGCAGCTGAAAGAAGCGATCAATACGATGGTGGACCAGTTAAGATCGTTTGCGTCTGAAGTCACACGCGTCGCGCGTGAAGTCGGTACGGACGGAAAGCTCGGTGGTCAGGCGCTCGTTCCTGGTGTGGCCGGCACGTGGAAGGACCTCACAGACTCGGTCAACTACATGGCCTCGAACCTAACGGCGCAGGTCCGTAACATCGCCGAGGTGACGACGGCCGTGGCACGCGGCGACCTGTCGCGCAAGATCACGGTGGACGTGAAGGGAGAAATCCTCGAGCTGAAGAACACAATCAATACGATGGTGGACCAGCTCAACGCATTCGCATCCGAAGTCACGCGCGTGGCGCGCGAAGTTGGAACTGAAGGAAAACTCGGCGGTCAGGCGCAGGTGATGGGCGTTGCCGGTACGTGGAAAGACCTCACCGACAACGTCAACTCGATGGCGAACAACCTAACGGCGCAGGTGCGAAACATCGCCGATGTCGCGACGGCTATCGCGGGCGGTGACCTCTCGAAGAAGATCACCGTGAACGTGAGCGGCGAAATCCTGCTGCTTAAAGAAACAATCAATACGATGGTGGACCAGTTGAACGCGTTCGCCGGCGAAGTCACACGCGTGGCACGCGAAGTCGGCACCGAAGGACGACTCGGCGGTCAAGCGAAAGTGCCTGGCGTCGCGGGAACGTGGAAAGACTTGACGGACTCGGTGAACGCGATGGCCGGTAACCTAACGGCCCAAGTCAGAAACATTGCTGAAGTTACCACCGCGGTGGCACGTGGAGACTTATCACGGAAAATCACGGTTGACGTCAAAGGCGAAATCCTCGAGCTAAAAAACACGATCAACACGATGGTGGACCAGCTGAATGCATTCGCCGCAGAAGTGACGCGCGTGGCGCGTGAAGTAGGAACCGAAGGAAAGCTCGGCGGCCAGGCACAGGTGTCAGGTGTAGCCGGCACGTGGAAGGACCTCACGGACAACGTGAACTCGATGGCAGGCAACCTAACGGCGCAGGTAAGAAATATCGCGGATGTCACTATTGCAGTGGCTAGTGGAGACCTTTCCAAGAAAATCACAGTAGACGTTCGTGGTGAGATTCTGCAGCTCAAAGAAACGATTAATACGATGGTAGATCAGTTGAATGCCTTTGCTGGCGAAGTGACGCGCGTGGCGCGTGAAGTTGGTACCGATGGGAGACTCGGCGGTCAGGCTGTCGTGCCGGGCGTTGCCGGCACGTGGAAAGACCTTACCGATAACGTGAACCTGCTTGCCGCGAACCTAACGACGCAGGTGCGAAATATCGCCGAAGTGACGACGGCCGTGGCACGCGGTGACTTGTCACGCAAGATCACGGTCGACGCGAAAGGTGAAATCCTGGAGCTCAAGAACACCATCAACACGATGGTGGACCAGCTGAACGCGT
>CBQVAZ010000172.1:0-6999 GCA_967720205.1 uncultured Gemmatimonadaceae bacterium
GGCTGGCGCGAGTGTGGGATTCCCTACAGAGCATGGGTTCAGCTGACTTAGCCTTCGTTGCTCTTGTAGGTACGTATTTGTTGGACGAGGTGCCAGATCGTGCAACAATGGTCTGGACTCAGTATCGTCGTAGCAGGCGTGAGAGATTGCCACTGTCACGAGGATTCGCCGAGCAATTGAGTCGGCTGGTCCGTCAATCCGGCCTGCAAGCGCCAGATCAGCTAAGAGGGGTTCTGGGAGGCAATGGCGCGTGACGATTGGCCGCATTCGTCCGCCCCGCCCACCCCTGGCTACGAAACTTTCCGCTCTGCTGCTTTTGTTTCGTGCTGTTGAATCGACAGGTACAGTTGAGACCACACATCGGCTCGTAACACAACTTCGCACAACGCGGGATCGAACTGTTTGCCCTTGAAATTCACGAATTCGGATCTAGCGTCTTCCATTCCAAGCGCCCGCCGATAGGGACGGTCGGTTGTGATAGAGTCGAGAGTGTCGGCGAACATGATGATGCGAGAGGTTAGCGGAATTGCTTCGCCTTTCAGTCCGTCTGGGTAGCCTGTTCCGTCCCAATTCTCATGGTGGTGCCGGACCGGTGCTACAACGTCTCGCAGACTGGTTAGCATTCCAACCAGCTCCGCACTTCGCACGGGGTGCCGCTTCATGACGGCCCACTCGTCAGGCGTTAGGCGTCCCTCTTTCGCCAAGATAGGTGCGAAGGCCTCATCAATCTTACCAACATCATGCAGAAGGGCAGCGACGGTCACACGTTCCACCTGGGCGCTGGATAGACCTAGGGCTCGTGCAAGTATCGTGGAGGTATTGGCGACGCGCTTTGAGTGACCGGATGTGTACGGATCCCGTGCTTCGATAGCAGCGACCATTAGATCAAGTAATTCTTCAGTGACGCTGCTTAGTTCGATCGTTGTTCTGTACAGCTGCCTAACGGCCAAAAGCGGTAGCACCATTCCAGCAGTGCCTACAACTCCGAGATTGACAGACAACCAGGCTAGGTAAAACGCAAATACGGCTGAGAGTAGGGTGAGCGGAGTCGTGGACTGAACTGCCTTACGAATAACGGGCAGTAGTTTAGTTCCAGTTGTTAGGCTTACGGCGGCGCCAATTAGAACGGAATTCATTGCCCACGTTACCGCTACAAGCAGCAGCGTTGGCAGAGCGATCTGCACACCGGCCGCGACAAAACCCACGCTGGCAAGCTGTCTGCTGGCACTATTGCTCGCGGCAAGAAACACTAGTGTGCCAAGCGAAAGGCTGAGGCACGCTTGAGCAGCGTTGTAAAGGAGCTTGAAACGGTGCCGGCCTTGATAGGCGAACACAATCGTTTGACCTGCGACAGCTAAGATCACAGTCGTCCACGACGGTGCGATTAGAAGAGCAGCAGTTATCGGCACCAATCCGACCGAGCCAGCGGTCGCGCGTCCTTGGCTAAACCCGACAAACTCCGAAAGTCCGCTGAGCGCCGCGAGGACAAGGACAATCCCCAGCTGTTGTCCGATTGGCGAAGCATTCTGCTGTGCAAGCAGAATCAGCGAGAGTATCGCGCCTAACAACACCGTGAGAAAAAGCGGGAGAACGCGTCGGGTGGCTGCGCCACCGAGGGCGCCCTCTTTCTGAGCGGTGTGTCCTAGTTTGGTCCAGGGACGTGGTTCAAGAATGCCCTGGCCACTCGTCTTGCCCGACGAGTTCGCGGAGTGCTCGAAGTTCTGAGTGGCCGAAAGCGGTTTCACGTCCAGTGCGAAACGAGCACGACCTCGATTTGGCGCATCTTCAACGGGCGATGATATGGTCAATTCTGAAGGAGAGGCCCCCGACCCGCGTATTATGTCCAGCTCACCCAATTGCTGAATATTCCGATAAGCCAGCTTAACATGACGCGTCACCTCCCATCAGAGCGTCATACTCGCTCAAAACTGAGTATGCGAACTTTCCGGTCGGCTCCGCTCACAAACTTTTCCGAACCCGCTCACACTTCGCTGCGCGGGAACGGGGGCCCCTTCAATTGTCAAATCTAAACTTCGACCGCCTAACGCTTTCTCTGAAGCGCTAGACGTACCACTCCGTCACTTGGGCTGCGCGATCCAACGATTGGTTGCGTCTAATACCGCCAACACACTCGCGGTCTCGGGACTGTCCTTTACTTCACACGTCCCGGTCAGCAACGCACTCGATCGCCCCTGCTGCGCAGTCACGCCAACAAACACAAACTCCCGGCCGAATGCCTCGATCATCAACGCTCCAGTGAGATCCAGAGGCCGACCGTCCACGCCTTCCTCTTTGATGGCCTTTAGCGCAGCCCGCGCCGCTAATTCGATCCGCGAACGCTCACTCTCCATCCCTTCCGCTTCCCCGAGAAAAGACTGGTCCCCTTTCGTCAGCGTCACGCGGCACGACAACCCGTGTAAACGCGATCGGCGGACCTCGATATCCTCGAAGTAATACGCCCGGCTGGGCTGCGACAGCACGGCGACCTGCGGCCTCGGAGGTGCCGCTTCACGACTCGGTAATGCTGCACTCGAACGCGTCGTTGTGACCGATGTCGTGACCACCTGAGCCACCTTCGGCGCGGCCGGCTGAGACGCGACGCTCGGCGTGGGATGAACTTCGCGCTCAACCTTCTGCGGCGCCGCAACCTCAGGCGATGGCTTCTTGGACTCCTGCGTCGTCGCAACCGAAATCTTGCGATGATCGACGCGCATGCCTAAGTGCGCGATCAGTGCGCTTTCGACGTTGCGCACCGTTTGCTTCGGGGCGATCTCTGCGGACGTGAGAATGTGAATCTCATCGACTGCGCCAGTGTCGCTCGCGATGATTCGCGCAGCGATCACACCTGGCAGCGTCGACAGCAATTCTTCCGCGCGACGGATCGGCAGAACGGCTCCCGCGATCGGTGATGCACCGGAGCCGTGCGACGGAGTGGACTGCTGCGACCGCGAAAGCGCCATGCGTCCTCACAGTGTATTGTCGCCGCCGCCTCACAAATCTGCCGCCTCCCCGCGACGCCGACGGGCCGGGCAATATTGACTAGGCCGGCCGAAAACGCAAGTGAAATAATGACTTAGCGCCTTCTAATTCCTAACGTGTGACGACTGTCACATTGTATACAATTCTGCTGTTACACGACCTCTGGTATTAGTCGACTACCAGGTCTTCGAGTGGCAGCTGATACTCCTTCAGCTTGCGATACAACGTCCGCTCACCGATCTGCAGCATCTCCGCGGCCTTGCGACGGTTACCCTGCGTCTCACGCAGAGCTGCCTCGATCGCCGCCCGCTCGATTTCAGCCATCGTCATCCGTGGACTAATCGTCACGACGTTCGGGGGCGGAGCTTGGTCCTGAGGCTCGATTCCGACCGCCTGGAGGGCCACCTGGGGCGCCACCTCGCCAAGCCAGCGGCGGTCAGTCTGGGCGACCTGCTCATCCAGCCGGCGGCGTAGCTCCTCGACCTGAAGTTTGAGCTCGACGAGGCTCCGGACGATGAATTCCAGCTCGCGCCCCATCGCCTGGCTCTCTCCGCGCACCACGGGGCCGATATGGACGGGGAGGAAGCGCGCTCCGCTACCGTCACGGATTTGACGCGGAATGTCATCGGCAGTGATTTCCCGCCCCGGCGCGAGCACGACCATGCTCTCGATCAGGTTGCGCAGCTCGCGGACGTTCCCCGGCCAGGGGTAGTCGACCAACAGCTCGAGCGCCTCACCCGAGATACCCTGGAACGGCCGATCGTGGCGCTCGGAGAGCTCGCGCACGAAGCGCCTAACGAGTAGCGGAATGTCTTCGCGCCGCTCGCGCAGCGGCGGCAGGTAGATGTGCAGGACGTCCAGTCGATAGAACAAGTCCGACCGGAACGTCCCTTGCTTCACCTGCTCGGCCAGCGGCCGATTCGTCGCGGCGACGACCCTAACGTCGACGGGAATCATCTGCGTGCCACCGACGCGAGTGATCTCGCGCTCCTCCAGCGCACGCAGGAGCTTGACCTGCGTCGACGGCAGAAGATCTCCGATCTCGTCGAGAAAGAGCGTCCCAGTGTCCGCGAGCTCGAACCTTCCGATGCGACGCTCGGCGGCACCAGTGAATGCACCTTTCTCGTGGCCAAACAGCTCGCTCTCGAGAAGCGTCTCGGGAAGCGCGCCGACATTTACAGCGATGAATGGCTTGTTGCGTCGAGGACCGAGCCTGTGAATCGCGCGCGCGACGAGCTCCTTGCCCGTTCCGCTCTCACCCTCGATGAGAACGGTGCTGGAGACAGGCGCCATCTGCTCCACTTTGACGAGCACTTCGCGAATCGCTCCGGACTCACCACTCAGTCCCGTTTCGCTCTGCAGGCGTCTGCGTTCAACGATGCGCTTGATTCCAGCAGCGGTTTCGTCCACGACGATCGGCTTGGCGTAGACCTCGACATAGCCGATCTCCTTGAAGCGCCGTTCCATCTCCTCGTCCAGCACATCGGCGAGACCGACGACGGGCACCTCGTCCCACAACAGCGACCTAACGAGTTGCACGTGCTGCGGATCCAACAGCGTGCCGGTCACGACGATGATGTTCGGCTTCTCCCGCTTGATGGCCCCGCGCACGTCGTCCATGGGCGACACGAGCGCCGTATGTGCGCCTTCCTTCTCCAGGGCAGCGTTGAGCCGCACGGCCGGCTCGACATCGGTGAGCGTGAGGAGGACTCTCACGGCTTCTTCTGTGCTGACGAGTGATCGGTCGCCACGCCGCGCGCTATGTCACAAGCGTGCTGAATGATCGGGTCCAACGCCGCGAGAGCGTCGCGCACTCCGCCAGGCGAGCCCGGGAGGTTCACGATCACGCTCTTGTGGCGTACGCCGGCCGCTGCACGAGAGAGCGCTCCGCGCGGAAAACTCTCCAGCGTCGCCACGCGCACGCGCTCGATGAGCCCCGGTGCTTCGACGTCGAGCACCGCTCGCGTCGCTTCGGGCGTGCGATCGCGCGCGCTGAGGCCGGTGCCGCCAGTCGTTAGGACGAGATCCGCGCGATCGTTGTCACTCCAATCGAGCAGGGTGCGCACGATTTCGACACCGTCGTCCGCCACGATGGTCCGTTGGGCCAACTGGTGGCCATGACTGGCTGTCCATTCGACGATGACGTCGCCGGAGAGATCGGCGCGTTCGCCCTTGGCACCCGCGTCAGAGATCGTCAGCACCGCCACGCGCACGGCGCCGCCTAACGGTGAGTCGCGTTCTTGTAGAAGGGGGGCTTCACGACGATCGCCGTGACGCGGCTGCCGCGCACGTCGATCTCGAAGCTCGTGCCTTCCTTCGCCCCTGCGGCCGGCAGATAGCACGTTCCGATCGCGACGCCGAGCGAGGGGCTCATGGTTCCGCTGCACACGGTGCCGCTTGGCGCTCCGCCAAAAAACACCGGATAGCCATGCCGCGCGATCGCGCGCTCGCTCAGCGTGAAGCAGACGAGCTTTTTCTTGACCCCTTCCGCCTTCTGCCTGACGAGCGCGTCGCGGCCGGTGAAACCCCCTTTCGCGAGCTTCACAATCCAGGCGAGGTTCGCCTCGAGCGGCGTGACTGTATCGTCGATGTCGTTGCCGTAGAGCGCCATGCCCATCTCGAGTCGCAGTGTGTCGCGCGCGCCGAGTCCAGCGGGAGTCACGTCGCCGCCTTTCGTTAGGGCGTCCCACATGGTGCGTGCTTGCGAACCGGCGAAGTACAGCTCGAAGCCGTCTTCGCCCGTGTAGCCCGTGCGCGAGACCGTGACGTTCGGAATGCCAGCGACGACCCCAAGCCCGAAGTGGTAGTACTCGATCTTGTCAAGATCGACGCTCGTTAGGCCGGCGAGAATCTCCTGCGCGCGAGGCCCTTGCAGCGCGAGCAGCGCAATGAAATCGGAGGCGTCGTCGAGATTCGCGTCGAAGCCTTTGCGCTGCGCCTCGATGTGGGCGAGATCTTTGTCCTTGTTCGACGCGTTGACGACCATCATCAGATAGTCCGCATAACGATAGACGAGACAATCGTCGACGAACGTGCCCTGCTCCGTGAGGATCGAGGAGTAGTGAGCCTGGCCTTCTTTGAGGGCCGAGACGTCGTTGGACGTGACCTTGTTGACGAAGTCGACGGCTTGTGGGCCGCGCACGATGAATTCGCCCATGTGCGATACGTCGAACAGGCCGCACGCTGTGCGCACGGCTTTGTGCTCGGCGGTTATTCCAGTCGGGTACTGCACCGGCATCTCGAAGCCGGCGAAGGGGACGATCTTGGCCCCTAACGACTTGTGAATGTCGTAGAACTCAGTGCGCTTGAGGTCAGTGGAAAGGCTCGTCATGGAAAGTCTTAGCTGTAGGCTCGGTGCTAGGCCAACGGCCGTAGGCCTAGAGGACTAAGCTTGCCAACTTGGCAACGAGCCTGCAAGGATGGCGGTCGGGCGTCCTACTGCCGCGGCGGGGCGGAGCTCGCAGAGAACTTCTCGGCGTCGGTCAGAAGCTTCTCGATCGCCGCGCGATCGTAGAGTCGCCCGTTGGCAACGACCGCGTTGATCCGCGTCGTGTTGCGGATATCGACCAGCGGATCCGCGTCGAGCAGCACGAGGTCGGCGATCTTTTTCGCCGCGATGGTGCCCAGCGAGTCGGTCGCCTCGAGGAAGCGAGCCGGGTTTAGGGTCGCCGCCCTCAGGGCGTCGATCGGCGTTAGGCCCGCCTTCACCAGGTACTCCAACTCGTCGTGAAGCGAGAAGCCCGGAAGGCAGTACGGGTTCAGCACATCAGTCCCGGCGAGGATCGGAACTCCGGCGTGGTACATCTCGCCGACCATGCGCACTTGCAGATCGTACGTCTTCTTGGCCCCGCGCCATTGATCCGGCGTGCGGTCCTTGAGACGAAAATCGGTCTTCGGGTCCCAGCCCGCCGAGAGAAACTTTGGGATGTACTTGAGGCGCGCATCCGTGCCGAGCGCGGGATCGTCGAGGTACGCCATGTTGCGATTCACGACGAGCGTCGGCACCTGCCAGGAGTTGTT
>CBQVAZ010000173.1:0-6993 GCA_967720205.1 uncultured Gemmatimonadaceae bacterium
GGGTTCGATCCCAAGCCGGCGCCGTTCAACGTGAGCTTCACAGGCACGGCCTGCAGTGAGCCGAAACTCATCGAGCTGGCGTACGCGTTCGAGCAGGCGACGAAGAAGCGCATCTCGCCACCACTCTTTCCGTAAGCGGCGGGCGTCTACCGGGCGACGATTGTCAAAGCCTTGCGCTCTGTCGCCAGCGGAGCGCCCTCGACAAGCAGGAGGCCGCGTGCGCTGTACTCACCCACGCCGAGCGGCCTCCCCTTGTTATCGCGCTGATCCCACTCGGCGATCAGTTCAAAGCGTTTGCGCGGAGCGAGTGCACGGATATGTACGATCGCCGGCATAACCGCCCCGGCGAGTCGCTCCCAGACGAGGACACCTGCCACGCCGGTAACCTGGATGTCGAATGTGCTCTCGCGCCCTCGTAGGTACAGATCAAACGTGCGCGCGCTGACATTCTGAACCTGCAGCGTAAAACGCACGGTCTCGCCGGCGCGAACGCGCTCGGGAACGATGAGCTCCACGCGCAGCGAATCCTGCACCTGGTCACCAAAGGGCTCGGAGTTCGCCCCCGTTGAGCTCTCGTTAGGTTCGCGCCCAGATGACATCACAACGAACGGGAGTGCCGCGAAGATTCCATATCGCAGTCGCATACGCCAGAAGCGCAGCGGGGCGAGCAGAGCCCGCCCCGCGAACGTCTGCTTTCGCTGAGTCCTAGTGGACTGCGTTGATCGGTCCGAGCTCGTCACGCACTTGCTTGAACGGGCTGAACACGAAGAGAGTTCCTGGTCCATTGCCACCCCAAAGGATACCCACCATCTGGGCGTTCGTCCCGCTCGTTATGCGGAAGACATCGGAGCCGCTGTCGCCGCCACCCACTACTACGGCACCGCCCGGGTTTTCCACGAAGGTCTGACAGAGCTGCGTGATGTTGGTGCCGGACACGTTGGTGTCTATGCATGTTCCCGTGACAACGCCCTGCGTCCAGCCGGTCGTGCGGCCGACTTTGTTGATTGTCGTTCCCAGCGCGAAGTTCGTCGTCGTGTTGTCCTGTGACGTGACTGTGAACGACCCCGTGACGGTCAGGCTACCATTGTTAGGTCCCGACGTCATGGCGATTAAGCCACGTTCGGAGGCCACGCCCGCGCTGTACAGGGCTCGCGAGGCGTCGCTATAACGGCATTTGCGGCCCTTCGGGCACGCGCCGCCGCGGAAGTATCTCGGATCTTCGACCTCGGTCGCGATGACAGTCGGATCCACGGTGCTCGTCGGCTGGAAGTACTGGGTACCCTCGACACCACCCTGCCGGTTCGTGCAGTGCGAAGCTGTGATGAACGAGCGCTCGGCGCCGTCGTCAGCGTTGAAGCCCAAGGAGCAGAGGAAGTTGCCGAAGTGGATCTGGATCCCGGCCTGCGTCGGACGCCACACGTCGCGCAGCGTTGCCACCTGATAGATCGGCGCCGTCACCTGGATCGTGTACTCCGTGGAGGGAATGCCTAACGCGGCGAGGGCATGCTGTACGCCGTTGATCGCGTGGGCATTCTCGACGCCGAAGACGAGTCGATTGTTCCGCTCGTCGTGATCGGCGAACACGGTTCCGGGCAGATCCAGCACGACCGGTGAGGCCTGCGCGAACCAGCGAGCGTGGGGATCCTGAGCGGCGCCGCCCAGCATCTGCTCGTTAGGTGACATCGTAGGCCCCGCGGGGCCTGGCGAGTCGGTACAGGCAACAACACCTGCGACAACAATCGTAAGGACTGAGCTCAGCCTACCTGGCCTGGCGTTCATGTCATACCTCACTCGGTAATCGGGAACTGGGAGCCCGCAGTGCTGCTACGGGCGTCGCTGCAAGATGCCATTATTGCGCCCGCGCGCCTCGAGGACAACAGGCTGAATCTTCCCGCGGTTATCGTGCTGTATCGCTTATGGTTGAAGCTGTTACGCTGGTGACCCGGCGCGCGCGACTACCGTTGCACGCAGTCGACAGGTGCCTTGCAAGCTCGTCAGCAGTGGCGAGCTTCGGGGGCGGCGATGTTAGGCCCAGCGCGCCTAACGCAACCGGGCCAGCAACTCGTTCTGCAGCGATGTCAAGCGATCGAGCTGCGCCTGTTCCACGCGGTCCTGCAGCACGTTGTCCTGGGTGAACTTGAGGAAGGTCTTCGCCTGCTCGCGAGCGACCGAGTCGAGCGGCGCGCGCGGAGTCAGCCAATCAATGAGGAAGTGATACGCAAACTCCGCGGCGTTGGCCTTCTGCCCGAACGGCGCCCGATTGACGGCGAGCGCTGCATCCCAGAAGCGTTGAGCTGCAAGCCCACTGTGGACATCGTTCTCATCGACCATTCGTCGCAGCGCCGTAAACGTCGCCAGCCACTCGAATCTGTCGGACTGAAGAAACTGCCCGAGATACCCGTTGTCTTCCCTGAAGCGCGTCGGCGCGAACGAGTAGGCGAGATAGAGCCAACCCCACGCGATTGAGTATGGATGCGTGCGTTCCCGCTGATAGACAGTCACGGCCGCCTCGCCTGTGCTCCAAAACAGATCCACGACTTCGATCGGCATCGCATCAGCGCTGGGGCGGAGGAAGTGTTGCGCCGCGAGCGTGGACATCCAGCGTCGCGCCTCAAAACACTGACGCGGTTGTGTGTGGTTCCCGGCTTCGCCATAGCACAGCGACTCGTTGGCGCCATTCGTCACCTGAACAAAAGTGGCGATCGCTGCCAGCAGATTGGCTTGCGTCGGCGCCGCGTAATACGCATCGATTGCGGAACGCAGCACGCCATTCTGTGCGCCTAACAACTGCTCGCTGAGCGGCGTTTCCGGCAGCCAGTCGCTCTCATCGGCCTCGGACGACCACCGTGGCAGCGCAATAGGGACGTTGAGCCGGCGCGGATCGATCGCGCGGAGCGCCGCCGGCGTTAGGTTAGCCGGCCATCCCGAGGTTCCGAACAGTGACTGCCAAAACTCGGCGTCGCTTGCGAGAACGCGCGTGCCGGGTTGGAAAGGACGGGCATCGCGGCCGACTGCTTGAATGCCGAGTGACCCAACGTAGGCTGCGATGTCCTCGGCTGTTTGGCGACTCACATGTGCGAGCGCGCGACGCACGATGTCGCTGGACGCAAATCCGAAGTGCGCGATATCAAAAGCATCGCGCGTCGTGTGGCAGCCGGAGCAGCTCATCACGAAGGCGGCGCGTCCGCGCGCCGCATCGCCGACAATTTGAGGCGTGGTAGCCGTCGGCTCTTCGGCCGCTCCGCAGCCGCAAAGAAGGAGCATGCCGAGGACTGCGATGTGTCCTGACTTTAGATGGATCCGGTCAACTATCGCTGCCATGCTTTTCGCCGATCGGGATCTGGTTGAAACAGAACCCCTGCTCGGCCCGCCGTGAATCGCGGCCACCATTCTTTGACATTTGACCCAGCTGGCCCCTATGCGGAGGGGAGGGGCAGCTCAGGACCAGCGGAACGTCGCGACGGCACCTGCCGGCAGCGTGTAGCTGAACGCGCGCCCCGCGACGCGCACGGCGAACGTCTTCTCCTGGGCGTTCGTGTTGACGACAATGAGCGCGACTGAACGGTCCCCAGCATTCTGAAATGCGACGCTCTCGATTCCATCGACGCTTGACGAGGACCAGATGCGCTGTGCACCGGGACGCACGAAGCGACTGGCGTGCGCGAAGGCGTAGTACTCCTCGTTCCTAACGATGGAGCCGTCCGTCGAGTTGATGGTGACGACGCCGCGGCAGTCGGCGCAGCCGCCTGTGTGCGGCCCGTGCTTCTCGTCCAGCGCAAGGTTCCACATCAACACGCCGCGCGCCCAATTGCGCGTAGCGCCGATAATGAGCGTTCGCACGTTCCAAACGAGGTTGTCGGCGAACTTGGGCGCCCACTCACCGCCGGAGCATTCCGTGAAGTACACATCTTTCTCCGGGTACTTGTCGTGTACGACGCTCTGCGCCGACACGTCGCCACCATAGCAGTGCCATGCGACGCCTGCGATGACGCGCCGTGCCCCGGAGTCGGCGAGCACCTCGAGCGGCGAGTTGGGCTCGTCCCAATTGTGGTCCCAATCGAGGATTTGTGTCTTGATTCCGGAGCGTTCGAAGAGCGGCCCAAAGTGTTCCCTAACGAGTTGAGCGCGCTCTGCCGGCTTGAGTCGCATGCCAGGATAATTGTCCGGCTCGAAGTGCGGCTCGTTCTGCAGACTGATCAGGTGAATCGGGACGCCTCCGGTGGCATACGCTTGGATGAACTTTCGGAAGTATTCCGCATACAGCGGGTATGCCTCTGGGCGCAGAGTCCCCTTGATCAAGCTCCCGCTCGTTTTCATCCAGGCAGGCGCGCTCCATGGCGACGCCATCACTGTGAGCTGTGGATTGATCGTTAGGGCGCGCTTCAGGATCGGCAGCGTCTCTTCCCGGTCCGCCGCGATGGAGAAGTTGGCGAGCGAGCTGTCGAACCCTCCGGGCGCGACGTCATCGTAGCTGTAGTGCCGTAGCGAGAAATCGGATGAACCCATGTCGATGCGCACGAAACTGAAGCCGATGCCGGGTTCAGCACCGAAGAGCTCTTGCAGCAGGTTGTCGCGCCGGGCAGGCGTCAGCTTGTGCTGGATCAGCCATGCGGACGCGTCGCTCAGCGCCGCACCGAAACCCACAATCGTTTGATACTTGCGCGTCGTGTCGACCTCGATCGTGGCGACGACGTTAGGCAGCGAGTCAGCGAAATGAAGATCCGGTTCACGGCTGAGCAGCTTTGTCTTGTCGCCTGTGGTCACCGTTACTTCCACGGCGGCCTGTCGAGCCGATGAGCAACTGAGTACGGCAGCCGAGAGCATGGCCGCCTTCAACATCCGATTGATCATTCAGGAGCGAGGCGCGTCGCGCTTATCGGTCAGGCCCAGTCGCCGAACTATCTCCTGAACCCGCGGATCCTGTCGCAGCTCGTCGTACGCGCGATCAGCATTGATGCGCGTGAGCTCGGGATGCCGCTGCCGGTATGCCGCCTCGAGCCATTCGATCGCACCCGCCGAGTCGCCTGCAGCGTAAAGCGCAGCGGCCACGGACGGATGCCGGATTCCAGTGGCAGCGGCGTCGGCACGCAACTCATCAAGCAGCTTTCGCGCTTCGCTCATCTTGTGGGCGCGCGCGAGGACACGTGCGAGGCCAGCCTTCGGACGCGGCGTATGTCCGGCATTCTCGACCGCGCGCTCGAACATGCGACGCGCTTCGTCCAGCTCCCCGGTGACCTCGAGCAGCGTGCCAAAGCTATCGTACGACTGCCAGAAACCGGGATCGAGCTCGATCGATTCACGATAGAGAGCCTTCGCCCGTTCGTAATCACGATGCGCGACGGCGAGCGCCCCTCCGACGCCACCAGCCGCGGTTGCACTCAGCGGATCCAGCTCGCGCGCGCGACTGCGTTCCGCGATTGCTTCATCGAAGCGGCGCATGCCCTCCAGCGAGTAGCCGTACCAGAGGTGCGCGGTCGTGAAGCTCGCGTCCAGCTGGATCGCGCGCTTGTACTCACGTTCGGCGGCTGGCCAGTCCCACTCGTACATATGATAGTACGCCGCGAGAGCCGTGTGTCCTTCGGCGAGGCCGCTATCGAGCGCGATAGCGCGCAGCGCATAGTGCCTAACGCGCGCGCGCGCGGAATCCGGGTGCATGTGGCCATGAATGCCCAACGGTGCGAATGTGCTGGCGATGCCAGCATATGCGCGGGCATACTGTGAGTCCACCGCAATTGCTTGATTGAAATAGTCGATGGCCTTTGTTAGGCGTTCACCGCGCCGGTTCCAGAAGTAAAGACCCTTCAAGTAAAGGGTGTACGCTTCGAGGTTTTCCGTCGGCTTGCGCGCGAGGCGCGCACGCTCGGTTGCATCAAGGTCGGCTTCCAGTGCCTCGGCGATCTTCGTCGCGATGTCTGCCTGGATATCGAAGATGTCGGAGAGGTTCCGTTCCTCGTACGTCTCCGACCAGATATCGAGACCATTCGACGCATCGACGAGCTGCGCCGTGACGCGTACCCGATTGTCCGTCTTGCGAACGCTGCCCACCAGCACGCTGGCGACGCTCAAGGCTTTGGCGATCTCGCGCACATCGCGCGCCTGTCCCTTGAACGCAAATGCCGATGTGCGTGCGGCGACTCGTAGTGACGGCAGATGCGAGAGTGCGACGATCAATTCTTCGGTGAGGCCGTCGCTGAAATATTCCTCGTCCGGCCCACCCACGTTCTGAAACGGTAACACAGCTACCGAACGTCGACCGTCACGCGCCGAGGCGAGGCTTCCCCTACCCGTTAGGCGATCTCGAATGCCGCCGACATTGAGGATGAACGGAAGCGCGACCAGCGCTGCGATCGCCGCAAGCACGCCTCCCAGGCGAACCCGCGACGTGCGAACAGGGAGTGCGCCGATCGGTGTCACGTGACCCGGCGTCGACTCGATTGGTGTACTGAGCGCCGTCGCGAATTCGTGGGCGCTAGAGAACCTGTCGGCGGGGAGCTTCGCGAGGGCGCGCGTGATGGCGCGTTCGACGGACTCCGGCACCAATTCGCGGATACGCCGCACAGGTGGCGCCGGACTGGCGAGGTGCTGAGCAATGATTGACTGCGCGGTTGGCCCTGTGTACGGAGGCTCACCGGCGAGCGTCTCATAGAGCATGCAGCCCAGCGCGTAGACGTCGCTGCGCGCGTCGAGATCGCGCGCGCCGCTCGCCTGCTCAGGGCTCATGTACGCGGGCGTTCCAATGGCACCGCCTGTCACCGTTAGGCGCTCCGACCCTGATTCGACGATGGCTCTGGCGATGCCAAAGTCGGCGACCATGGCGGTGCCATCGATGAGCAGGACGTTGTCCGGCTTGATGTCGCGATGGATGATCCCGTGGCTGGCGGCGTAGGTGAGCGCCGCGGCGACCTGCTTCACAATCGCGATGGCTTCGTCGACGGGGAGCTGCTTGTCGCGGCGCAGCCGGTCACGCAACGACTCACCGGCGATGTAGGGCAT
>CBQVAZ010000174.1:0-6949 GCA_967720205.1 uncultured Gemmatimonadaceae bacterium
ACCGAATTCACCGCACGTGGACCACGTTCTGGCCAGCGTTGATGTTCTTCGTGCACGCGACGACGGTGTTGGTATGGATGTTCGCGCTGCCGCGCCTGTTGGGCGAAGGCAGTGCGCTCTCGGCGGGTGTGTTCGTGTCGTTTCTGCTGTACGCGACGATGTTCATCAACCCGATCGAGATGATCGGGCAGATGGCGCGTACGATGAATCGCGCGACCAGCTCGGCGCACCGCGTGTTCGAGGTGCTGGATAGTAAGCCAGAGGTGCAGGACGGCCCTACACCCGTCCGTTTAACGCCGGTTCAGGGCCGGGTGACCTTCGAGAACGTAACGTTCGCCTACGACGGCGTTAGGCAAGTGCTGCGCAGCATCAGCTTCGACGTCGCGCCGGGTGAGCTGATCGGGCTCGTGGGACCGTCTGGCGGCGGCAAGTCCACGGTGGTGAACCTGATTGCCAGGTTCTACGACGTATCCGGCGGTGCGGTCAAGATCGACGGAGTGGACGTGCGGGCACTCGACACCGGGCACTACCGGGAGCAGCTCGGCATGGTGCTTCAGGATCCGTACCTGTTCCATGGAACGGTCCTGGAGAACATCCGCTACGGGCTGCCGCAAGCCTCGTTAGGTGAAGTCATCGCGGCGGCAAAGGCAGCCAACGCGCACGACTTCATATGCAAGTTGGGGCAAGGGTACGACACGATGGTCGGCGAGCGCGGGCATACGCTGTCGGGCGGTGAGCGCCAGCGTGTCTCCATTGCCCGCGCGATCCTGCACAATCCGCGGATCCTCATCCTCGACGAGGCCACGAGCAGCGTGGACACGGAGACGGAGCGGGAAATCCAGGAGGCGCTGGAGCGGCTCATCGCGGGCCGAACGGTATTCGCGATCGCGCACCGGTTGTCGACGTTGCGGCGCGCATCGCGGTTGTTCGTGCTCGAGGATGGGAAGCTCGCCGAGTCGGGGACGCACAGGGAGTTGTTAGGCAAGCACGACGGTATTTACCGCCGGTTGTACGAACTGCAGCTCCAGCTGCAATAGGAACGAGGGAACTTTATGACGACGGATCGCGGAGACAAACTCGCTGAGACTGGCATACAAGCCTCTGCGGTCCGTCATCCCACACCATCGGAGGAGACGACTATGGAACTGACTAGTACGACCGAGTTGCCAGCGCATCCGATCAAGGCGCGCGCGCCTGCGTTTTCTTTGCGGCGCGCTGTCGACGGGCGGCTGGTTGCCATGACGGCGACCGGTTCGGTTGCCGTTAGGCTGCGCCAGTGCTTCCCCTGGTCGGAGCCCCGCATGCACTTGTCGTTGCGGGACGAAGACGACAACGAGATCGCGCTGATCGAAGATCCAGCTTCGTTGGATCCCGACTCACAGCGCGCGCTCGAGGACGCGCTCGCCGAAGCCGGCTTCGTGCTGGAAGTCACGCACGTGCTGGATATCGATGAAGAAGTCGAGATCCGGCATTGGACTGTTGAGACCAAGCAGGGCAAGCGCACATTTCAGACGCATTTGGACGACTGGCCGCGTCTGTTGCCGAGCGGTGGGCGATTGATTCGGGATGTGGGCGGTGACCTGTACCATCTCGCGGATCCGAAGCACATGGATAAGCGGAGCCGGGAGTTGTTATGGGCATTCGTCGACTAACAACTGAACTAAAGCTCTCAGCCGACAGCTAACTGCCGACAGCTTTCAGCAGCCGTCTGTAGGCTGAGAGTTAGTTCCGCACAAGTACGCGATATCCGTGCGCTGAAACTTCTAGACTTCCAGCAGCTGCCATCGCAATCGGCATCTTGCTGAACCAGTCGGTGTAATCGCCAGGCTGAGTCAGGTCGCCGTATGTCAGTCGCTTCGGCGAATCGCCGAAGTTCAGCGCGACGATCACTGTCTTCTCGCCTTTCGTGCGTGAGAAGGCATAAACTCGATCGCCGCCGTCGGTCGTCATCGTACGCTGATCGCCGCCGAACGCGCCGTTCCACAGCGCGGCATTTGTCTCTTTCAAGTCGAAGAGCTTGCGGTAGAACTCACTCAAGGACGCGCCTTTCCAATCGACAGTGTCCTTCTCGAAGAAGCGCAATCGCTTCTTGAGACTCACTTCCTGGCCAGTGTAGAGCAGCGGCATGCCGTGTCGCGCCGTCGCGGCGAGGACGAACGCGGGCACGTTGTTGGCTCCCATGCGCTCGAACTCTGTCCCCTGCCAACTGTTCTCGTCGTGGTTGCTAGTGAAGTACATCCGGTAGGAATTGGCAGGATATGCAGTCGTATCCTTCGCGAAGTACTCGTCCAACTTAGACGTCGGCGCCTTCTCCTTCGCGACTTCGTTCAACAGGTGGTGCAGCTCCCATCCGTACGTCATGTCGAAGGACGGATGCATCGCCGGCGACTCGGCTTCGGCGAGCATGAAGATGTCCGGCCGCACGGCTTGCAACTCGCGACGCGCGTCGGTCCAGAATTCGTTAGGTACGCCGCCCGCGACGTCGCACCGGAAGCCATCCACGTTCATCGAATCGATCCACCACTTCATCTCGGCGATCATCGCACGGCGCAGGTCCGCGTTGTCGTAGTTGAGCTCCGCCACGTCCGTCCAGTCGGTTTCCCTTCCCTCGTTGTCACGCGCGTTTGAGATCGATCCGTCCGCTCGATGTACATACCAGTCAGGATGTGTCGTCGCCCACGGGTGATCGAACGCCGAATGGTTAGGCACCCAATCGAGGATCACGCGCATGCCTAACTTGTGCGCCGAGTCCACGATGGCCTTGAAGTCGGCCTTCGGACCGAATTCGGGATTGGTCTCGGTGTAATTCGCGATGGAGTAGTAACTGCCCAACGGCCCTTTGCGATTGAGCTTCCCGATCGGCTGCACCGGCATGAACCAGAGAATGTCGACACCGAGGCTGTCGAGCCGCGCGAGGTGTGGCCGGATCGCCGCGAACGTGCCCTCGGGAGTGTACTGCCGCACGTTCACTTCGTAGATGACCGCGTTGCGGCTCCACTCGGGAGGGGATGGGGACGATGTGATCGGCGCCGGTTTTGGCTCAGGCTTACACGCGAGCAGGAAGCCGAAGAGCAATGCCGCGAATTGGCGAGCAACGTTAGGTCTCATAGACACGCCAGGTTAGGCAAGGTCAAGATCAATAGCTTCACCGCGGACGAACGCGAACCAACGCGGACAAAGCAAACAACAAATGAGGTACAAGTGCGTCTAACCCTTCTATCTTCACGTTCCTATCCGCCTGTCCGCGTTATCCGAACAGCTCTTACCGGGAGTCGCGTCAAGACAATACTCGCTGTGAGGCGCAGTAGGCTAATCAGAAACGTTCGGTGGCAGGCTGGAAGGTGCGCCAGCTGTGCCAGAACTCCTGACTCGCGCGCAGTGGTTTGAGCTGCCCAGAAGCCCCGCGGCCCGTCAGCGCATACGCACTCGATGCCGTGACAAGCGAGTCACCCCGCAGCGAGAAGAGCGTCTCGGCGTTAGGCCTTTCGAACGCGAAGAAGCTCGTCGTGTCCCGCGCAAGCACGATAACAATCGGCACACCGCCGATGGCGTCGTGGATGATGCGATCGTGACACAGCTGATTCCAATCGTAGGCCTTGCTGCGGCCATTCACCGTTAGGCCGACGACCCACGATTTGTCGCGCCAGGAGAGTGTGTCGGTGCCAGTTAGCTTCTTGCGGCTCGTCCCACGCTCGAACGCGTAGTCCTTCGCGTATTGCACTTCGAAAACGGAGTCGCCCTGCATGATCAAAGTGCTGGGATGGAGCGCGAGCCACTGCTCGAGAGTCACCTGTACGCTTGGGACCTCTGTGAGCATTGTGCCCTTGCGGTCTCCGACAACCGCCTCGCCGTTTGCCTGACGCCACCAAGTGCCCGTCGAGCTGTCTTCCAGCATGGCGTTGAAGTGATCCATCCCAACGAGCCGAAACGCCTCCAGCTTTCCACCGACAGCCGGGACGAAGACACGGCCAGTGCGACACACCGTGCAATAGCTCACCAGCACCGGCTGCCCGCCGACGACGTCGCGAACATGATGATGGTAGCCGATGAAGCGCAGCGGATACGCTCGCGCGTCACCATTGATCTCGATTCCGACGACGAGCCTGTCGAGCGGGACGATGTTGCGCGCGGCGGGCTGCATAACGAGCAACGTCGGCTGCTTGAACATCTGGTCGGCCGCCATCTTGAAATTCGCCATGTACGCGACCACAGCGAGCACGACAAGCGATGCAGGGACAAGCCACTTGCGCGAGCCGACCGTGCGCCAAGCGGGCGCGATGCCGATCAGTAGCAGAAGCCCAAACAGACCGCGGATCCACCAGCGCGACGTGAACAGCAGGTGCGCGAATTCGACGCTGCGCATCCGTTGGCTGCCCGGCAGCGGCATGATGAAGTAGACGTTCGCGAGTTCAAAAAAGAGGAGACCAGTGACGCCGATGACAAAGGCCTTCTTCATCTCGCGGTCTCCAACTGCAGCTGCCTAACAGGCGGCGCCGGAAGCCGCGCCTGCTGCGCCGAGAAGGCGAGCGCTACGCCATTGCTCCATCCGAAGCCGTCCTGCGTGGGGTACTCGCCACCTCCAGCGGGGCGCGTAATGTCCACGACGTCATACTTCTCCGTCATCTTCCCTGTCGTCTGATAGATGCGCCGGTTGAGCGCGACCCAGCGATCGCGCACGTTGTTCGCCAGGTCAGCGCGACCGTAGCGACGCACGCCTTCGATCGTGAGCCATTGCAGCGGCGGCCAGCCGTTAGGCGCGTCCCATTGCTGGCCCGATGCGATGAGCGTCGTGACGAAGCCGCCCCCGCGGGCAAACTCGCGCTCCAGGCGCGCTGCAACGGCACGGCCCTGCTCCGCCGTCGCAAGGCCGAAATAGAGCGGCGACGCCGCGGCGAGCGTCGGCCGATCGCTGACTCGCTCACCGGTGCGCCAGCGAACATCGAAAAAATAGCCTCCGGCCGCATCATACATGTGCGACAGAACTGCCTGACGCCGCGTATCAGCCGCCGTTCGAAAACGCCCCGCTGCCTCAGAATCACCAGGTCCCTTACGAAACGCCCGCAACGCCGCGATCGTGCGTTCGGCGTGATACAGCAGGCTATTGAGATCGACTGGAGCCAGATCGATCGTCTCGAGCGTGCGCAAGTCCTTGGGATCGCGCATCCAGCGGCTCGAGAAATCCCAGCCACTCTCCGCGCTCGCTCGCACGTTGCGGTAGAACGATTCGCGGCGCGCTTCAGGCAGCGTCTGCGCCAGCTCGTAATCCTCGCGGAAGGATTCGGGCCGCGGATCGGGACGATCGTCCCAGTAACGGTTGAGCAGCGCGCCGTCTGGCAGCCTAACGACCCTGCGATGGGCGGTGCTCGGACGCAGCTGTGAGGCGCCGTCCATCCAGAAGGCATGCTCCTTCTCGAGCGCGTCGAGGTAGCGCAGCGCTTGTGCTGTGTCAGTCGCCTCGGCATAACGACCCACCATCGCCGCGAAGTAGGGTGGCTGGCTTCTGCTCAGGTAGTAGGTGCGATTGCCATTGGGGATGTGGCCGACAGTCGCGATGAGATAAGCGAAGTTGTCCAGGATGCTTCGCGCGAGGTCCGCGCGGCCGCTCTCCAACAGACCGAGCATCGTGAAGTACGAATCCCAGTAATACACCTCGCGGAAGCGCCCGCCGGGAACGACATAGGCGTTAGGCAACGGAATCAGCGATGACTGCGGATCGGGCTTGTCGGCGGGACGCGTCAGCGCCGGCCATAGTGCGCGGATATGCTCTTCCATGGGCTGCGTCGTGTCCGACTTGACATCGGCGGCGGCCGCACGCGGTGCTTCGAAATTCGCCTCGACAAAGGCCCGGACGGAGAAACCTGGTGCCTTGCGCGCGGCCTCGTAGGCCGTCGCCAGAGCGTTCGGGCTGAGTCGAGGCCGCGAATCGACAAACGTCTTGGAATCCGGAAAGAGCCGTGCGAGCTGCACGTCGCGGAAGAGCGTGGCGTACGCTCGTGACGGATCGAATGCGGCAGTCGCCGCACGCGTCGTGGTTGGTGCGTTCGCCGGAGTTGTGGCGTGACACGCAGCGAGCGTCGTGAACACGGCGAGCGATGCCGCTGACACCGGTAATAGTATCTGGCGGACTCGGCCTGGAATCCGTAGCATCAGGCTCAACGGTAGCACCCAACCCCTTTGCAAGGAGCACTCATGGCCGGCATCAACACGGGGAAGGTTATCACGGGTGGTTTGCTCGCTGGTCTCGTCATGAACGTACTCGACTTCATCAGCAATACCGTGATTTTCGGAGCCGAGCTACAGGCGAACTTCACGCGCCTCGGGCTCGACCCGAAGGCGATGGAGAATCCGATGGGAATCGCCACGTGGGTCAGCATCGACTTCCTGTTCGGAATCGTCGCCGTGTGGACCTACGCCGCGATTCGGCCGCGATTTGGTGCTGGCGCTAAGACCGCGGCATATGCGGGTGTCCTTCTGTGGCTCGCCGTGTCTCTTGTCGTTTTCGGGCTCGCGCAGGCCGGCGTGTTTCCGATGGGTCTTTTCCTCAAGTACGGCCTCATGGCGCTGGTCACAAACGTCCTGGGCACAATCGCCGGAGCGTGGGCGTACAAAGAAGCCTAACGCTGTAGAGCATGCGTCGGCAGCTATTCCTTCTCTAGCCCGCGCTCGTGCTCCAGCCGTTCAGTCGCACGTCCTTCCGGCGATTCCGTCGCCGGAAGCGGCGCTGCGGGGCGGCGCGCGCGCGTTGCAATCACGATCATCAACACGCCAAACGCGAGCATAACGAGTCCCCACGTCAGGTTGATGTTCACCGCGGTCGCGCGCTCATACATCGCCGTGTCTCCTGATGTGGCGATGCCAAACCCCGCGAGGATCAACCCGAGCACGGTGAACAACCCGCCGATCGGGTATCGTAAGTCGAGTCGTGATTCGCCGCTCATATGAGGTCTGA
>CBQVAZ010000175.1:0-6947 GCA_967720205.1 uncultured Gemmatimonadaceae bacterium
CGCGAGCGCAAGGATCGCGAGCGGAAAGAAAGGGAAGAGAAGACGGTCGCCAAGAAGCCCATCGCGCCGTCGCAGAATTAAGTTAGTTAGCTGGCGACCTGTGGCCTGGCGTTGCCTAACGTGGCAGTGGCATCGCAACTGCAAATACCCATACGATTGAACGAGAAGAATCCGGTTCTATCCGTTGATCCGTGTGATCCGCACGGCTCTTAGCGGTTGACGTCTTCGTTGGAGCCTAACGAGCACCTACTCGTTTGATACAGAAGGCCCAGTATCTGGCTCGCCATTGTTCGGCGCCTGGCGCACGGAACGAATGACGGTTGCAACGACACCCAGGATCGTAAAATCGTCGCTCGGGCCCAGCATCGTCTGGGTCGGCTGCGCATCCGCAGTCCAGAGCAAGACGGCCGCACCGCGATGCTCCACGGTGCGCACCACGTGCGCGTTGCCGATGCGCGCCACGACCAGATCGCCGTCTCGCGCACGCGCCGCGGGGTCCACAAGCACAAGATCGCCGCTCGCCAAGCCGCGGCCGCTCATCGCGTCATCTGGCACCGGAAGCAGGAAGGCATCGTCCGCCGTCACGAAGCCGCGATCCATCGCCACGTACTTCGTCGTTTGGTCGCTCAGCAACGCGGGCAGATCCGAATGCACGGCGTCGTACAGCGGAATCGGCTGCACATTTCCGATCGAGGAATAGCCTAACAACTTCACGCCGCGGGACCGCCCCGGCGCGCGCTCGATGTACCCCTTGTCCGCGACGCTCTGCAGAATCGCCGCGACGGTCTTCGTCGAGCGGATCTGAAAGCGCTGGCCGATCTCGCGCACGCTCGGCTGATACGTGTGTTCGGCGAGAAAGTCGATCAAGTAGTGATAGACTTTGCGTTCGAGCGGCGTGAGCGGATCGGGCATCGCGTTAGGCGCTCATCGCTGCCAGCGCGGCGTCCAAGCGGTTGAGCGAGACATCGCGGCCTAGCAGAACGAGGACGTCGAAGATCCCCGGGCTCGCGCTCGATCCAGTGAGCGCGACGCGCAACGGTTGGAACAGCGCGCCGGCCCCGATCCCTCTCGATTGAGCCAGCTCGCGCAGCGTCTCTTCCAGCGCCGCGGCATCCCAGCTGCTCGCCGCCAAACGCTCGCGCGCCGCTTGCACGAGGTCGCGAGCCCCGTCGCTCCAGTGTTTCGCCGTCGCGGCTGGATCGAACAGCACCGACTCCTGGAAGTACGGCAGTGCCTGACGCACGATCTCATCGATCGTTCGCGCGCGCACGCGCAGCAGATCCAGCAGCCGTAGATACCAAGGCATGCGCCGCACAAGCTCGTCAGCCGTCGCGAGCCCCGCCGCGACGACGTGCGGCGTGATGAGCGGCTCGAGCTTCTCGAGCGGCATGTGCGCGAGATGCTGCCCGTTCATCCACTCGAGCTTCTTGGGATCGAAGATCGCGGCCTTCTTGAGAAGCCCGCTCTCGCTGAAGCGCTCGATCAACTCGTCGCGCGACATCACCTCGACGTCGCCGCCGGGTGACCATCCCAGGAGCGCCAGAAAGTTCGCCATCGCGTCGGGGAGGATCCCGCGATGCTGGTAGTCTCCCACGGCGGTCGCCCCATGTCGTTTGCTGAGCTTCTTGCCGTCGATGCCGTGAATCATCGGTAAGTGCGCGAAGCGCGGGGGGGGCGCGCCTAACGCTTGGTACAGCAGGATCTGCTTCGGCGTGTTGGAGATGTGGTCGTCGCCGCGCATAACGAGTGTGATGCGCATGGCGATGTCGTCCGACACTACCGCCATGTTGTACACCGGCGTGCCGTCCGAGCGCAGGATGATGAAATCCTCGATGTCCTTGTTCGGAAACGCGATGCGGCCGTGAACCATGTCCTCCCACTCGGTTGTTCCCTCGGGGACACGAAAGCGGATCGCGAATGGCTCACCAAGCGCGAGGCGCCGCTCTTCCTCCGCGTTCGACAGCTGTGCCGTGCTGCGATCGACGCGAAAGACCTCGCCGCGTTTCTCCGCCTCGCCGCGCAGTCGATCCAGCTCCTCGGCCGGCGTGAAATCGCGGTACGCCGCGCCCTTATCCAACAGCGCCCGGGCATCGCGCTGATGCTGCGCGAGATTCGCGCCCTGGTGTGCGACCGCCTCGTCCCAATCCAGCCCCAACCAGGTGAGGCCGTCGAAGATCGCCTGCGTGCTCTCAGCGGTGCTCCGCGCGCGATCGGTGTCCTCGATACGCAGCAGGAATTTGCCGCCGAGCTTTCGTGAGTACAGCCAGTTGAACAGCGCTGTGCGCGCACCGCCGACGTGCAGAAAGCCAGTCGGAGACGGGGCGAAACGGAGGCGCTGGGAGTCCGAGGAGGATGTCATCGTTAGGTGGCGGCAGCGCACAAGGCCGCGCGCCGCAAATGACACAACGACGGGGAAGCCGCAGGACTGTGGGTCCTCGCTCCCCGTCGATTAACGGAGAGAGAGGGATTCGAACCCTCGATAGAGGTTTAGACCCCTATGCCGGTTTAGCAAACCGGTGCCTTCAGCCTCTCGGCCATCTCTCCAAAGCGCCGCTCCGGCAACAGGGGCGGCAGGCGACGCATGATATGCCTCCCCCAAGGTGGAAACAAGGACTGACTACAGGTGCAACTTTGGCGCGGGTCAAGGTGTCCTATGCGCGTTGCCGTCGTCGATCCGCTGTCATCCTCGTCACTGAGGTTGCATGCCAGCCCTGGCCCGATTCTTCACGATGGCGCTCGCGTTCGCCACACTGACGCGCTCCGCGCAGAGCCTCACACAGAACACTCCACCCGCACGTGACACGACGCCACGCACACTGCGCGTCTTCATCGATTGTCACGCGTTTTGTGACGAGAACTTTCTTCAGACCGAGATGAGTTACGTCAGCTTCGTGCGCGATCGCGAAGCGTCGGACGTGCACGTGATCATCACGTCAGAGAACACGAGCGCGGGTGGCAACGCGTACACGCTCACGCTGCTTGGCCGCGGCACATTCGCCCGACTCACGGACACACTGACCTACACAACGCTGGCGACCGACACAAACGACGAACAGCGGCGCGCCCAACTCCGGTACCTAACGCTGTCGCTGGCGCGATACGCGGTGCGAACGAGCACGGCGCCTGGTCTCTCGCTGACATACAAAGCCCCGACGACCACGTCGGCTACGACGGCGCGTCCGCAGCGCGATCCATGGAATGCGTGGGTCTTCCGAATCGGCACGAACGGTGGCATGGAGCGCGAAACCAATCAGCGTTCCTCGCGGGCGTCGCTCAACTTCAACGCGAATCGAATCACGCGCGCTTGGAAGCTCACAAACAACGCGCGCGGGCAGTACAGCGAGCAGAAATTCATCGTCACGGATTCGCTGAGTGAATCGACAATCACTGACTACTCGCACAATGCCAGCTTCAATCACCTGATGGTGAAGAGTCTCACCGAGCACTGGTCGTTAGGCGAGCGCGTCAACCTCAATTCGTCCACGTTCCTCAACGAGAAGGTCTCCGTCCGCGTCGCGCCGGCGTTGGAGTTCGACGTGTTTCCCTACTCGCAATCGACGCGGAGACAACTCATTCTGCAGTACTCGGTCGGAGTAAAGCACATCCGATATGAGGACACCACACTCTTCGGCAAGCTGCGCGAGGCGGTCCCCGACGAGCAGCTCGTTGCCGCCGCCGAAGCGGTTCAGCCGTGGGGCAATGTCTTTGCCAGCCTAACGGCTGCGCATCACCTGAACAACATGGAACGCAATCGCGTGACGGCGTTCGGGTTCATCGACCTGCGCATCACCAAAGGCCTGTCGCTCAATTTCTTCGGGCAGGCATCGCGAATCCGGGACCAGATCAACCTCGCCAAGGGCTCGCTCCCGCTGCAGGAAGTTCTGCTGCGGCGCCGCCAGCTCGCCACCGGATACTCGATCAGCTTCAACCTGGGGATGAGCTACACATTCGGGTCGATCTTCAGCACCGTGGTGAACCCGCGAATGCAACGCGGCAGCGGTGATGATTTCTTTTTCTTTTAAGTCGCGCGGGAGCGCAACAAGTCAGCGTCCACTGACGGCGGCGTTTTCCAGCACGCCGCGCACCTTCTGGGCGAGCGTATCGGGTGTGAACGGCTTCTCGAGGTAATGGACGCCGGGCTCGAGCACGCCGTGCCGCACGATCGCGTCGTCGGTGTACCCCGACACGTAGAGCACGCGGATCCCCGGTCGCTGCTTCGCAATCTCGTCGGCCAGCACGCGACCGCCCATGCGCGGCATGATGACATCGGTCAGCAGGAGATCGATCGTCCCGTTGTGCTTCGTGCTGAGGGTGATCGCGCTTTCGCCGTCGTGTGCTTCGAGCACTTGATAACCGAGTCGCGTGAGCACCTGGCGCATGATGCCGCGCACGGCCGGCGCGTCCTCCACGATGAGGATGGTCTCGTTTCCGCCTAACGGCTTGAGCGCACGCGGTGCTTCCTCGACGACGCCGCGTAACGGGTCCACGCGCGGGAAGTAGATCTTGAAGCTCGTTCCTTGGCCAGGCTCGCTGTACACCGAGATGAAGCCGCCGCTCTGCCTGACGATCCCGTAGACCGTTGCCAGTCCAAGTCCGGTCCCTTCACCGGGCTCCTTTGTTGTGAAGAATGGTTCGAAGACGCGCGCCTGGGTCTCGCTGTCCATGCCGACGCCGGTGTCGCTCACGGTGAGAGATACATACTTCCCGGCAGGGTAAAGCACCTTCTGTTCGGTGAGCCCCTCTCCGAACTCCACGTTCTTGGACTCGATCGTTAGCCGGCCACCGTTAGGCATCGCGTCGCGCGCGTTCACGGACAGATTGATCATCACTTGCTCGATCTGGCCCGGATCCACCTTCACCGTCCCGGCGTCGGGCGCGAGCACGGTGATGAGCTCGATATTCTCGCCGATGAGCCTGTGGAGCAGTTTGCCGGTTCCCGCCAGCAGGTCGTTCATCTGCATAACGCGAGGCTGTAACACCTGCTTCCGGCTGAACGCCAGCAGCTGGCGCGTGAGCGTGGCGGCGCTCTTTCCGGCCGTCCGTATCGCCTCGATGTCGGCGCGAGCGGCTGGTAACGCGCCGCCGTCGGCTAGGAGCAGATCGCTCGAGCTGATGATGATCGTGAGCAGATTGTTGAAGTCGTGCGCGATGCCGCCGGCGAGCTGCCCCACCGCCTCCATTTTTTGCGCCTGCTGAAACTGGCGCTCCACACGGCGCTGCTCCGTCACGTCTTCCCACGTTGCCTCGATGTACTGCTCGCCCGTGTCCGAGTCTGTTACGAGTCGACCGGTGAACTGAGTCGTGATGAGAGTGCCGTCCTTTCGGATCAGTTGGATCTCCTCACGCTTGATGCGGCCGCGCTCCTGGAATCGCGCGAGCAACGCCTGCCTCTGCTCCTCGCTCGCGTACACCTCGCGCGGCTGCAGCGCGAGCACGGCTTCCTCGGAGTCGTGGCCCAGCATCGCCACGAAGCCGGGGTTCACGACGATGAAGCGGCCGGGCAACGATGCCAACGTGACGCCGATCGGGGCCTCACGCACCAAGCGGCGATACTTCTCCTCGGATTGCCTAACGGCGTGAGCCGCGCGATTGCGCGCGGTCACGTCGTTCATGATCGCGATGCGCGCCGGGATCCCGTCGAAGTCGATGGAATGTCCGCTCGTCTCGACTTCGATGAGTGTGCCGTCCCTCTTCACGTGCGGCCGCGAACCGTCCTGCCCCTGGCTGTCCTCGCCATGAGTAGAATAGCTGACGCGCTTGGCCTCCTCGGGCGGGAGCAGGTCGAGGATGCTCATACTCAAGAACTCGGCCCGGCTGTAGCCGTAGTGCTCGATCGCTGCCTCGTTCACCGCGAGAATGCGCAGATTGTCGCGGTCGTATACCCACTGTGGCAGCGGCACTGACTCGAACAAGCGGCGGTATCGCTCCTCGCTCGCGCTGCGCGCCGCGAAGGACTCCTGCACGCGGGCGACCATCGAGTCGAAGGCCGAAGCCAGCGTGCCCAGCTCGTCGCGCCGCGTGGCGAGACCCGATTGTTGCTCGTAGTCACCGCGCGCGACGCCCTCGGCTGCCCGCGTTAGGCGGCCGAGCGGTCGCGTGAGCGAGACGCTCAACAAAACAGCGCCGAGCGATCCAAGCAGCAGCGCCAGTCCGCCGATGAGCCATGCGCGTCCGAGAAACACCCGCCCCTGCGCAAAGGCGACGTCACTGTCGTACTCGATTACGATCGTCCACGGGGTCCCCGTGACAGGCTTGGCGATGGCGATCACATCCTCGCGGCCCGGATGGCGGTACTGAAGCGGCGCCCCCGCCTTCGAGATATCCACGTTAGGCGACTGTACACGCGTCGCGAGGT
Source organism: uncultured Gemmatimonadaceae bacterium (assembly GCA_967720205.1). Lineage (GTDB taxonomy): Bacteria > Gemmatimonadota > Gemmatimonadetes > Gemmatimonadales > Gemmatimonadaceae > DASYRX01. The sequence goes on from CBQVAZ010000175.1 coordinate 6,356, forward strand.
CAGTCCACACGTCGCCCGCAGTGTTCGCGAGCATCAGGTGCGTCGCGGGGCCGCCGAAGAGCTTATTGATCTGGTCTCGAGCCGGGCTTGTGGCGATCCGTCGCCATTCGACGAGGTATCCGAGAGGTTGGCTGCCACCGCCAAGGCGCACGGCCGATGCGAACAGAATGGAGTCGTCTACGGCGCGAAACTCACTCGTCGTCCCGGAGTCGGAGAGGGCTGTCGTCGCGAGCTGCTGTCGCATCGCCGTTGGATCCGCCCAGGTGACTGAGTCGCCGAGGCGAGCGAGCTCGCGACCGTCAGCCGAGATGATTTGAACGGCGAGCCGTTGAGGCTGTGCTGGGAAAAGCTTGTGCAGTGCCGCGAGATTGGCGCTGTCCTTCGCTGGCTCCGGCTGTGAGAGAACCGCTAAGACAGCCGCGCTGTCGGCGAGCCTTCCGAGCGTGGCAAGCTGCTGCTGGCGGCCAGTCGCGAGCACCTGCGCCCATTGCGTCGCAATGCCATTGAGTCGCGCCGCCGTGGCGTTGAGAGCCGCGAAGCGAACCTCGCGATAGGCGACCCAGGAGTAGAAAACCGTGACCGCCGCCAGCAG
>CBQVAZ010000176.1:0-6871 GCA_967720205.1 uncultured Gemmatimonadaceae bacterium
CCGCGTCGACGGTTGAGCGCGGACTTGGCGGAGCATTTCCGTGACCTGTGGGCGTACCGCGAGCTCCTCCTTCAGTTCACTCGGCGGGACATCCGCGTGCGATACAAGCAGGCCGCGATCGGCGTGGCTTGGGCCGTGCTCACGCCGCTCGTCGTGGTGTTGTCAGGCTGGGTGCTGCGGCTGGCCTTTGGGCGCATAAGCGGGGAGATGCCGAACGACCAAATGATGGCTGGCGTGGCCGTGAAGTCGCTGGGTTGGGCGTTCTACGTTGGGGCGATGGGTTTTGGCACTGCGAGCATCACTGGCCATCTGTCACTGATCACGAAGACGTACTTCCCGCGCGCCATTTTGCCGATCGCTTCGGTACTCACGCAGCTCGTCGACGCGGCGATCGCACTCGCTGCGCTGGCTATCGCGCTGCCGTTCTTCGGCGTCGGCTTCTCGTTAGGCCTCCTTTGGGTTCTGCCGGTCGCGCTTCTGCTCGTCTTCTTCACGACGGCTGTGACTCTGGCCGCGAGCTGCGCCAATGTCTTTTTCCGGGACGCCAAACATCTCGTGCAGATCGTGTTGAGCTTCGGGATTTTCTTCGCGCCCGTTTTCTTCGACGCGTCCGCGTTCGGCCATACCGGCTCCCGCGTCGTGATGCTGAATCCGCTCTCGCCGATGCTCGAGGGCTTGAGACTTGCCATCGTTCAGGGACACAACCTCGCGCGTCCGCTTGTCGACGGCGCCGGCTTACTCATCTGGACGCCGGCGTATCTCGCGTATTCGGCGGTGGTGGCGATCGTCGGATTACTTCTGACGATGGCGTACTTCCACCGCGCGGAGTTCGACTTCGCGGAGTACGTGTGAGATGAGCTCGAACGGCGTGGGGCACGTTGAGTTCGCGCGGGTGTGGAAGAAGTTCCGCTATGGCGAGGTCCACAACCGCCTGCGTGACCTCATTCCCGCGATGATACGCCAGGCCGTGGGCCGGCGGCCTGCGCCTAACGCGCTGTGGGAGGGGGAGTTCTGGGCGCTGCGCGACGTCAGCTTCGAACTGAATGCCGGAGACGCGTTAGGCATAATAGGCCCCAATGGCGCCGGTAAGTCGACAATTCTGCGCTTGCTCACGCGTATCCTGCGCCCGACACATGGCTCTTGCAGCGCGGCCGGACGCATTGGAGCACTCATTGAAGTCGGGGCTGGCTTTCACCCCGACCTCACCGGTCGCGAAAACATCTATTTGCAGGGCGCGATCATGGGGATGGGTCAGAGAGAGATCGCACAGAAGTTCGACCAGATCGTAGCATTCTCCGGAATCGAATGGTTTCTCGACACGCCAGTCAAACGCTACTCCAGCGGCATGCACGCGAGGCTCGGCTTCTCGATCGCGGCGCACCTCGACCCAGACGTGCTGATTATCGACGAAGTGCTTTCGGTCGGCGACGCTTCGTTTCAACGCAAAGCCTTTGCGCGAGTTACGGAACTCGTGCAGCGCGCGATTCCAGTGATCGTCGTGTCACACCAGCTGGATGCGATCGCGACATTCTGCACGCAAGCGATGCTTCTCGAGGCGGGTTCGGTCATTCAGCGCGGCACGCCGCTCGACTGCATTTCGACCTACTTGCAGCGCAGCGAACGTGAACCGGCGGCCGAGCCAGGTGGAGTGCTTCTGCTGCAGCGACTCTCTGTGGAACCCGGCGACAGCTTGGAGTCGGGAGGCGATTTGACCGTCGCGGTGAGCTGTGCAGTGAGCTCGGGCCAGGCGCGCGGCTCGCTCGGTGTAGGTGTTCGCTTGCGCGCAGTGGAGAGCGGCCTGGTCGTGTTCGAGACGACGACGTTCCACCTGCATGAGACGCTGCCTAACACCGGTGCATTTACAGTCGCGTGGGACCTTCAGCTGAATGTGCATTCAGGGACGTACGTGGTGGAAACGTTCGTCTGGAACAGCATGTCTGGCCGCGAAGTCGGTTCAGGCCTAACGGCGTACGTGCGTATATCGGGACGCGACGAGTCTTCCGGACCCGTTCAGATGAACCCGCGCATTCGCGTGAGCGCGATGACATGACGCAGCGTGGATCGCCTAGCGTGGCGGACTTCACGTGACTAGCGCGAAAACGGCCGACGGGTTGCGGGGAACAGCGGTCGTTCAAGTTGATGCAGCGGCTCTCCCGTCGATGATGGAAATAGCGCCGCACTATAGCAGGGCATTCGTACTCTTCCGGTGGCGCGGTGTACCTGTGGGACATACCACGATACCGGTGCGCGAAGGCCGCATCCGAGGTGAGGCTCTGGTGAGCGCGCTGGCGAGTTGCGCGGCAACGCGCATCGCTGAATGTCGTGTCGCGACGTATCTCGAGACCGAAGGGCCGAGCGCGGTGCGGGAACACGAGCCGGCCAATCGGTTTTGCACGATCGCTGTGTGCACGCGCGACCGCCCGGACGACCTACGACGCTGCCTGACGGCGATCGGCGCCATGCCTAACGATGGCCAGGAGGTCCTCGTTGTGGACAGCGCATCGACGGGCTCCGCGACGCGGGAGGTGGTTCTTGGCTACCCCGGCGTGCGCTACGTGCGGGAGGACCGTGCCGGCGCCAACGTTGCGCGCAATCGCGCCATGCGCGAAGCCCGCGGCGACGTCGTCGCATTTTGTGATGACGATGCGGCCCCGGATCCAGGCTGGCTCCGTGCGCTCGCGACGAACTTCAGTGCTCCGCGCACGCTTTGTGTCACGGGCCTAACGCTGCCGCTCGAATTGGAAACGCCCGCGCAGGAGTGGTTCGAACGCACGAACAGCTTCGGTCGTGGCTACTCCCACACCGTGTTCGACGGCGTAACGTGCGATCCATTCTTCGTTGCGCGCGTCGGCGCGAGCGTGAACATGGCGCTGCGCCGCAACGTGCCGGACCTCATTGGGCCCTTCGATGAGGTGCTTGGGCCTGGTACGCCGACGCGGTCTGGAGACGACCATGACATGTTCACTCGGATCCTCGCCGCCGGCTATTGCGTCGTATACGAACCGCGCGCTCTCAGTTGGCACCGGCATCGCCGCGAGTGGGCCGAGCTCACCGCGGCAGGGTACGGCTACGGCGTTGGTGTGTACGCGTACCTAACGAAGCAGCTCCTGGCAGGTGAATGGCGTGCGCCGGTTGTGGCGCTGCGCTGGCTCCCGCACCAATTGCTCGGCCTCGTGCGAGGCGTGCGCGGTCGAGACGGCGGCGTGCCGCGGTCGCTCGCCTTCGCGGAACTGCGCGGCTGTCTCGCCGGCAGCGCGGCGTACCTGCGCTCGCGCAGGAAGATTCGCGCATGACGCTGGAATTCGCCGTGCCCGAGATCAGTGTCATCGTGCCGACCCACAATCGGCGCGACTCCATCTTGCGGCTTTTCGCGGCGTTAGGTGCCAGCACGTTCCACGCCGACCGCTTCGAGATCATCGTCGTGTGTGACGGCTGTACCGACGACACCGCCGCCGTTCTCTCCGAGCTCGACACGCCCTTCCGTCTCGTCGTTGTATCGCAGTCGCCCGGTCGCGGTGCGGCGAGCGCGCGCAACCTCGGCGCTCGTCATGCGCGCGCCAACCTGCTGCTCTTCATCGACGACGACATCGAACCGCTGCCGGCGCTACTCGAATCGCATGCGAAACTGCACTGTGACGCAATTGACGGAGAGGCAGTTGTCGTCGTCGGCGCGCCGCTTCCTGTCCGACGTCCCAATGCAAACTTCGAGCATATCGCTGTTTGGGGATGGTGGGAGCAACAGTTCGAGCGCATGTCGCGGCCAGGCCATCGATTCACGTATGCCGAAGTGTTTAGCGGGATTCTTTCTTTACCAGCCGCGATGTTCGCTGAAACAGGCGGCTTCGAACCTGCACTGAACAGCTGCCGCGACGACTCAGAGTTGGGGTTGCGATTGATCCGCCTGGGTGCGCGGGTCGTCTTTACGCGCGAAGGCGGCGGGTTCCACCACGAGATTCGCAATCACAAGCAGTTGTTGTCGCGCAAAGGAGCCGAGGGGCGCGCCGACGTCATACTCGCCCGCAAGCACCCGGAGCTCTGGCCCGGCCTGCAGCTCGCGCACGGCAAGTCGCCATCGCTTCGGCTGCGTGCCGTCCGCGGACTCGCCATGTATGCGCCCTTTGTGGGAGACGCCGTCCAGTTAGGTAGCGGGTTTGGCATGCGGTTGCTCGAGCGCATGCGCCTACGTGGGACTTGGCGCGCGGTGCACGCGGCGTCGTTGTACTATGCGTACTGGCGTGGAGTTACCGACACGTTAGGCGGCGCCCGCGCCGCACGGCAGGAACTCGAACAGCATCACGATGCCGCCCGGCGCGCTGAAAGCGACCTCGCGCTGCATGAGATCGAGCTGGATCTGGCGGATGGGCTCGATGCCGCGGTCGCGCAACTCGATCGCGCGCGCCCGCGAAGCGCGCGTGTGAGATTCGGCGACGCGGAGGTTGCGCACATCGCACAAATTCCAGGAGCAGAGCCACTGCGCGGAACGCACTTGTGCGCCCTCCTTCCAGGTGATTGGCCGTTCGCCGCGAATCTGGCGTTGGCACTTACGCTGCGTGACATGCGCCATGTGCCCAGTGCGCGTCGTGCGACGGCTGTGCCGCCACAATTGACGCACTGGCTGCGAGCCAGAACCGTATCGATGCAGCTTACAGTCGCGCAGCTGCGACCACCGTCTCAGGATCCCGCGGTCTGGCCGCGCGTGAGCGTTGTCGTCTGCACCAAGAATCGTGCAGATTCGCTCGAGGCGTGCCTAACGTCGCTCACGAAACTGGACTACCGAGAGTACGAGGTAGTCGTGGTCGACAATGCCTCCGCAACCGGCGCAACCCGCGACGTATGCAGCAGGTTTCCTGTCCGATATGTGCGCGAGGAGCGACCCGGACTGGATTGGGCACGCAATCGAGGCATCGCCGAGTCGCGACACGAAGTCATCGCCTTCACGGACGACGACGCAGAAGTAGACTCGGGATGGCTCCGAGGTATCGCGCGCGCGTTCAGCGATCCGGAAATCATGCTAGTCACTGGACTCATCGCGCCAGCCGAGCTCGCGACGCCGGCGCAAGTCACGTTCGAATTCGCCTATGGTGGAATGTTTAAGGGGTTTGTGGAGCGTCGCTGGGACCCGCAGCTACTTGATGTGCGCGATCTGCTGGGGTCGCACGAGCTGGGTGCGGGTGCGAACATGGCGTTCCGCCGATCAGTATTCGACGAGATCGGCATGTTCGACACGGCGCTCGATGTCGGTACGCCCTCACACGGCGCGGGTGACCTCGACATGTTTCATCGCGTGCTCGCGTCAGGCAGCGTCGCGTATTATCAACCAGACGCCCTTGTCTGGCATCGCCACCGCCGTGACTCCAGGGGTCTCTGGCGTCAGCTGCAAGACAATGGTCGCAGCTTTGGCGCGTATCTCTTTACGCGTTATGTAGCCGCGCGACGCGGTGCCGGTCCGCTGACGCCTCGTCAGGTAGTCGGTTACGCGATCGATGTCTGGCTCGGGTGGCGCGTTGGCCGTGTGCTGCGCCGCTTGCTCAGGCGCGATCAGTTGCCACTGCCGCTACAAGCCGCCGAGCTGACCGGAGTGCTCCAAGCCCCATGGGCGTATGTCGCCACGCAGCGCAGTGACAGGAAGCTTCGCGCCAGCGGTAACAGTGCCTGACGCGGCGCGCTGCGACCGATCGCCTCGCGCTCGGCGCCATCGTCAGCAGCGCAGCGCGCGATTTCTGATCGCGGCCGCGCTTTACCTGACCCAGTGCACGCGCCCAGCCAACCTAACGAATCCAGACAAGGTGTTGTCGGCCACGGCTCCGGCCACTTTTCGCGCGCGCTTCGAAACGTCGCAAGGCCCGTTCACGGTCGAGGTCACGCGTGCCTGGGCGCCCATTGGGACAGATCGCTTCTACAACCTGGTGCGCACTCGATTCTTCGATCGCCAGAAGTTCTTTCGCGTGCGGGCGCGTTTCATCGCGCAATTCGGTCTGCACCCCGAGCCGACCGTGATCATGGCGTGGAAGGGCCGCACAATGCCTGACGACAGTGCTCGGACGAGCAACACGCGCGGCACGCTGGCCTACGCGATGCTCACGACGCCGAATACGCGCAGCACGCAGATCTACATCAACCTGGCCGACAACAGCGCCCAGCTCGATTCGCAGGGGTTCGCCCCGTTTGGTCGCATTGTCGATGGTATCGACGTGATCGACAAGCTCTACGCGGAGTACGATGAACGCGCCGGCGGCGGAATGCGCGCTGGGAATCAGGGTCCCATCGAGCGTGAAGGGAACGCGTGGTTTGAACGCAACTTCCCGAAGCTGGATTTCATCATCACTGCGCGGCTCGTTAGGTAGGGCTGTAGCCGCGCCCCATCGGCGACAAATCGGCGGCCGATGTCTAGGGCTCGCGCAGAAATAGCAGGATTTCGCGCATCAATTGGGCGCCCTCAGGCGCGGTGAACATGCGCTGGCCGTGCGCAGTGCCTTCCAGGATGATGAGCTTCTTCGGTTCCGGCGCGCGTGTGTATTGATCGCGGATGGCAGGAAGTCGCGGTTTATCGTCGGAGCCGAGGTCGTTCCGCGCCGTAATGAAGAGCTTCCGGCCGGCGATTTTCTCCGGCGTGTCGATCGTCATCGGCGCAAGCAAGACCAGGCGATCGATCTCGCCGTCCTTACCGCGAAACGAAGCTTCGGCAGCAGCGCCGCCGCCGGCGCTGCCAGCGACGACCGAAATCGCCGTTGCGCCCGTTAGGCGGAGATGGCGCACAGCCGCGAGAATATCCAGCGCCATGCACGAGGCGCTGTAGAGACAGTCCACTTCCTTGCCGCCCTTGAGCGCGACAGCCGCGCGCGTCTCCATCACGAGCACGTGGAATCCGGCG
>CBQVAZ010000177.1:0-6832 GCA_967720205.1 uncultured Gemmatimonadaceae bacterium
GATGCGGCGACTTCCTGCAGTGCGGCGACGTACTGCTCCGTCCGCGCTGAGAGCGCCTGCAATCGTCCAGTAAGCTCGTCGACGAAGCGCGCTGCTTGCTCTGCCGTACGGTCGACGGTCTGCACCCAGCTTTCGGCGTCAACAAGAGAACGCCCAACATCCTCCAGCGACTTGCGGCCTAACCGCGCAGCGCCAGCTACTTGCTCCAATCGCTCGACAGCGCGCGTGCTCGCACCACTCGCATCGCGCAACACGCTGCGAACTTGCTCGACAACGAGATCGGCGCGCTCGGACCCTTCCTGCGCGCTGCGCGCGAGCCGCCGTACTTCGTGCGCAACCGTCGCGAAGCCGCGCGCCTCTTCGCCAGCGCGTACGGCTTCGAGACTGGCATTGAGCGCGAGTAGCTTCGACTGCTTCGCAATCTTCGTCACGAGCGCAACGAACTCGGCGAGCTGATTCGCGGCCTGTTCCACGGCGCGCGTGGCTGTCGCGCTGGCCTCGACATCTGCGCTCATCGCGCCGATTGCGAGCTCCGTATCCTCGAAACGCTGACGATTCGCTTCGGCTTGCGACTGTAACTGCGCGACTCGCTCGGCCGAGCCGCGTGCACCCGATGCCAACTCCGCGGCGATGTTTTTCAGCTTCATCCCCTCGTCGACTGTAGAGCGAATGTCCCGCTGCATCGTCATTGAATCGCTGCTCAGCGTCGATGCTGTATGCGCGATCTGCACCGTGGCTGCCGCCATTCCGTTCGTACCTGACGTGATTTGATTTGCTGTCGAAGTCGTCGCGGCTGCGGCGCCGCGCACAGCATTGGTTGCTTCTCGCAGATCGTGAAGCATGCGCGACATCGCGCGACTCAGCCGGCCGATCTCATCGTCAGCTTCGCTCGGGGCGAAGGGGACCGAGAGGTTGCCGGCGGCGACTGCTTCGGCGACACGCGCGAGCTCGGACGCCGGTCGCGTAACGCGCCGCGCGAAGAACCGATTCGTGAACCAGGCAGCCATGATCAACAGCAGCACGACGATGACGGCCGCGGTACCAACGAGGAGCCACGTGGATCTGAGTGACGCGAGGGCGGCGCGCCGCGGCATGATGGCGACAGCGCGCCACTCACCGTGATTGGCCACGCGCACGGAGACGAGCGCCTCCATCCCGCGCCAGCGCAAACTGCCGTAGCGCTCGTTCGTTAGGCGATTCAGCACCTTCGTATCGCGCCGCGTCGAATCCGCCGCTCCACCCGTCGTGGAAAGCACCACTCGGCCCGACTTGTCGACGAGCTCGATCGCTGTCGCTTGAGGCGTGAGGGTTTGCAGCGCCGCCTGCAGTGACGCCGCTTCGAACCCGGCCTTGATCACGCCCTCCGCGCGGCTGTCGGCGACCGAGTTGTCGTGCACGGGGGCGGCGTGCACGATCACGTTGCGGCCCGTCGATTCGTCGAAATCCACGTCGGCGGCACGTGCCGAGGTATCCTGCGCCAGCCGCCACCATTCCTCGTCGCGCTGCACGAAATCCGACGGCTTGGACGTAGCGATGACGTTGAGACCGGACGCCTCGGTGATGATGATCTCGGCAGCACCTAACGAGGGCAGCTCGTTGCGGAAATAGTTGCGCAGCCGGTCGCTCACATCCAGCGAGCGCGTCGCGTTGAACTGCTGCTCCAGCTCCTTGATGGAACGGTCCCCCAAGCGCTCTCGTCGTGCGATCGCCGCGCCGGCGCGGACAGCGTCGATCACATTCGGCGACGATCCGAGCAGACGCAGCTTCGCGCGGTCCTCGGCGAGCGAACGATCGATCAGAAGCACCGCATTGCCCGCGACTTCACCGAGCGTGGCGCTGGCACGCTCTTCGGCAAGGCGGATCGCGACGCGCGGTACTGCGACCGCGAGCAAAACGCCCACTGCGGCGACCACGCCGATGACGACGAGCATCACACGCCGTCCAAGCGTCTTCTCGGCCACGACGCGCGGCACGCCCGTGGGAGTGATGCTCACGTCCGCACTCCGCTTGCCGGCGTCGGTCGTTGCACGCCTTGCGGTCGCTTCCGGCGATTCATGCGCGCCGAGGCGCGACTCGAGGGCTGTGGCATCGTCAGCGTGGGCGAATCGCCAGCGAGCGCATTGACGGTCTCTTTGGCGCGCATGGAGCTGAACTCGACAACGGAGAGCGCCTGTTCGATCTCACGCGCGGTCGCTTCGGCCGTCGCGAGCGACTGCTCGAGCAGCATGAGGCGATCGGCGATGTCGCCGTTTCCTTTGGACGCGCCTGCGGCACGCTCACGGATCGCGCTCGTTAGGATCGTCAACTCGGCTCCCGCTTCGGCAAGCGCTGCATCGTCGGCGCGACGAGCAGACGTGGCAACCGTCGCGTGCTCCAACGCGGTAACGCCTAACGAAAGCGCTGCCTGCACCGAATCGACGCGGCGGCCGCCTTCTCCGGCCGCTGTGTGCAGGGCGAGCAGCGATGGGCGCGCCGCATCGATCGTGCGCGTGAGGTCCTCGGTGTTCTTCGCCAGATCGAGCGCCATGCGCCGAACTTCCAGTGCGACGACGCGGAACTCCGCGCCCTGACCACCTTCGGTCGTGGTCCCGAGAGCTTCAGATTGCGCACCAGCGCGTGCTGCTTCCATTGCGGCGTGCAGCGCCATGAGCTTGAACTGGCGCGCGCTCTTCGCGACGACAACCAGGTATTCAGCCAACTTGCGATCCGCATCCAGGCACTTATCGCTTTCCTCGGCGAGGTTGCCGATGGCGGCGCGCAAATCAGCCGTGCGAGTCACACAATCGGCGAGCGTCGTAGCTGCGTCGTGTGCAGCGGCGTGGATCGAATCGGCGAACGCGGCGTTGTCGCGGCGCGACTGGCCGATCACGGCCGCCAACACGCACGCGCGCTGCGTCAGCGCCCCGTGTTCGTCAGCCGACGATGCCTGAAATCGCGCGTCGCGGCTAAGCTGCCCGAGTTGCGCGGTCGTTTGGGCGACGGCGTCGCGCAGGCGAGGGATTGGTGCCTTCCCGCTCGACAGGCTCTGCTCGACCGCGACAAGCGCAGAGCGAGAGGCATCCATCCACGAACGCAGCCGCGCGAGGGCGGCAGCGGCGGCACCGGCAAGCCGCGCTTCGCGACCCTGGCCGCGCGGGGCGTTGATCTGCGTCGCCAGGTTGCCGGCCGCGATAGCGTCCAGCGCCCGTGCGACATCCTCGCTCACGCGATCCACTCGCGCGGCGAGCAGCGTGAAAGCCGTGATGGCGCTTAGTGCGACTCCCGCGCCGATGAGCATCAGCGCACCGGCGAGCAGCTCGAGCGCGGTAGCTCGCGCGATCCAGGCTCGCATGAACCAGAGTCCGCCGCTCAATAGTGCGGCGCCGCTGAGCCCTGCATAAAGCAGAAACCACTGCTCTCGCTGGTCCCCGCTCATGGACGGGCCGCTCCCACGGCGAGGTGCTTCGCGGGGGCTGGGGGCGCTAGATTGCCGCAAGAGAACTCCAGCGATCTGCAGGGAGCGGGGCGGATTCGCAGACACTGCGCGCCATGCCTCGCTTGGTGTCAGCCCCCGTGTCCCTGGGACGTAGACTATGACATCGCCAAGTCCCAAACCGCCTTTCCAATCCGGCGTAGCCGCCGGCTACGATCCCGCCGTCGTTGAACCCAAATGGCAGACGCGCTGGCGCGAGCGAGGAACGCACCAGACGGACCTCGAGCATGGGCGGAATCCTTTTTATGTACTGATGATGTTCCCGTACCCTTCGGCCGAAGGGCTTCATGTCGGCAACCTGTTTGCCTTCACAGGGAATGACATCTTTGGACGATTCCAGAGGCTCAGGGGGCACACGGTCCTAGAGCCGCTCGGCTACGACGCCTTCGGGATTCACAGCGAGAACTACGCGCTCAAGGTCAACGAGCACCCGATGCGTCTGATCCCGCAGAACATCGCGAATTTCAGACGCCAACTGGACCGAGCCGGTCTGATGGTGGACTGGCGCTACTCGGTCGACACCACAGACCCGTCCTACTACAAATGGACGCAGTGGGTCTTCCTGCAGCTCTACAAACGAGGGCTGGCTTATAAGAAAAAGGCAGCCGTCAACTGGTGCCCGAACGACAAGACAGTCCTGGCGAACGAGCAAGTGATCGCAGGGCGTTGCGAGCGCTGTGGCGCCGCTGTGGAGCAGCGACTGCTCGAACAGTGGTTCTTCCGCATCTCGGACTATTCGGAGCGCCTGCTGGAGAACCTCGATCGCATCGACTGGTCCGACTCGACGAAGACAGCTCAGCGCAACTGGATCGGCCGATCCGAAGGCGCGGAGATCTCATTCCGCGTGTTGGACCCGTTCGAGCAGGCGGGATCGAGCACGGTGACGGTGACGCAGGAGATCAAGACCGAGCCGGACGTGATCAAGGTGTTCACGACGCGGCCGGACACCGTCTTTGGCGCTACGTATCTCGTGCTGGCGCCGGAGCATCCGCTCCTGGAGCGCATAACGAGCGACGCGCAATGGGACGAGGTGATGGCGTATCGCGCGCGCGCCTCTCGACAAGACATCGTCACGCGCAAAGTCGCCAAGGAGAAGACGGGAGTCTTCACCGGCAGCTATGCGATGAATCCGGCGACGCGAAAGCCGATTCCGATCTGGGTCGCGGACTACGTGCTGATGGACTACGGCACTGGCGCGATCATGGCGGTGCCGGGGCACGACGAGCGCGACTTCGAGTTCGCGCGCGCGATGGATCTGCCGATTGTCAGGGTGATCGCGCGCGAAAACGAAGCGGCATCCGCGCCGCTGCACGAACCGCTGATGGAGACGACGAAGTGCCGGCTCGTACATTCCGCGCAGTTCGACGGCAAGAGCGTTGGCGAAGGGCATCGCGCGATCGTTGCGTGGCTGGAGGCGAAGCGGAGTGCCAAGGCGACGCTGAACTATCGCCTGCACGACTGGTGCATCTCGCGGCAGCGCTATTGGGGTCCGCCGATTCCGATCATCTATTGCGACAAGTGCGGCACGGTCCCGGTTCCAGAAAACGATCTTCCCGTTAGGCTGCCCAACGTTCCGAATTTCCGGCCGGACGATTCCGGCATCTCGCCGCTGGCGCGCCACAAGGAGTGGTACGAGGTCCCCTGTCCCAAGTGCGGCGCGATGGGCCGGCGCGAGACGGACGTCTCCGACACGTTCCTGGACAGTGCCTGGTACTTCCTGCGCTATCCGAGCGTCGGACATGACGACGTGCCGTTCGACGCAGATTTGACGAAGCGCTGGTTGCCGGTGGATTCGTACATCGGCGGCAACGAGCACGCGGTGTTGCATCTGCTGTATTCGCGGTTCACGACGATGGTGCTGCACGACATGGGTTACCTCGACTTCGAGGAGCCGTACAAGAAGTTCCGTGCTCACGGGCTCATCATCCGCGACGGCTCGAAGATGTCGAAGAGCCGCGGCAACGTGGTCGTGCCTGACGACTTCATCGCGCAATGGGGAGCGGACGCGTTCCGCACCTACTTGATGTTCCTGGGGCCGTTCGAAGAGGGCGGAGATTTTCGCGACTCCGGGATCTCAGGCGTTAGGCGCTTTCTCGACAGGTTGTGGTCCTCGTTATGCGCCGCGACCGAGGCGGGGCAGCCGGATCCGATCGTTCTGCGCAAACTGCATCAGACAATCAAGAAGGTCACCGACGACATCGATTCGCTTGGTTACAACACAGCGATCGCGGCGATGATGGAATACATCAACGTGCTGCGCAAAGGAGAACGCACGCCGCATCGGTCGGAGGTCGAACCATTGATCCAGCTCGTCGCGCCCTTCGCGCCGCACATGGCGGAGGAGGCGTGGGAGAAGCTGGGGCACAGCGTGAGCGTGATGGATTCCGGCTGGCCGGAGTACGATCCCGAGATGGCGCGTGAAGAGCTGGTGCAGCTCGCCGTGCAGGTGAACGGCAAGGTGCGCGGAACGATTCGCGTGGCGCCTAACGTCACGCAGGACGATGCGCTCAAGGCCGCGCTGGCGGACGCCGGCATCGCGAAACACGTCACCGGCGAGATGCGCAAGGTCGTGTTCGTGCCCGGCCGTTTGCTGAGTCTGGTTCAGTAGAAGCCACTACTCGTTAGGCACACAGCGGCCGCGACTGTAGCGACGAAGCGTACACATGCATAACGAGTGCGCGCAGTGTGATCTGCGTCGCAAGAAGTTTTCTTGTGACCCCTTTATGATCAGTACTCGCGACAGCGCGCTCGTGAGCGCGCCCGTCGCCGGTGCGGCCCATCAAGCGACTTCGCCATAAGTCCCCGAGGTGCGACGCTGGCCGCGCGTCGTGTCTCCGTTCCCCGAGAGAGACACCTATGAAAAAGATCACCCTATTCGCGGCTGCTGCGCTCGTGGCGGTCGCGGTCGGCACATCCACATTGAGCGCGCAAGACACCACTCGCAAAGAATCCAAAGGCGAAGTCAGGATGCCGCCGACGGTCGCAAGCGTTGTAGTCGTCATCGATGGATCGCTTGCGACGGCTGGAAAGGTCAACGCGTTCAAGACGGAAGCGATGCCGACGGTCGAGGTCTTCGACGTGAAGCCGCTGATCACAAACGAAGACGAGGAGAAGATCTTCAAGACGGCATACGAGAAGAACAAGGATTCGATCAAGCAGCTTCAAGAAGAGATCAAGAAGCACGGATCGATCGTGAAGACGATCAGCGAGAGTCCGACCAAGCCGGAGCCGGGCGATGTCGTGGGCGCCGAGCTGACGGCCGACAATCGACTGGTGATCTACGTCTGGAAGAAATGACGGCATGATTGAGTGACGTAGCTGGCGCCCCGGTGGCCGATGATTCGGTGCCGGGGCGCGGTG
>CBQVAZ010000178.1:0-6822 GCA_967720205.1 uncultured Gemmatimonadaceae bacterium
GCGATCACCGGGCTGTTGCCTGTGCATCGCGGCGTGATCACGAAGGGCAGCGTGCTGCTGGACGGAACCGAGATCCACAAGAAGGACGCAGCTGCGATCGTTAGGCTCGGGCTCGCCCAGGTCATGGAAGGGCGCCGGCCATTCGTCGAGCTGAGCGTGGAGGACAACCTGCGCGCCGGCGGTTTCACGTGCCGCAGCGCCGCCGAGGTGTCCACGGCGTTCGATCGCGTGTACGCGCTCTTTCCGAAGCTCGCCGAGAGACGCCAGCAAACGGCGGGCTACCTCTCGGGTGGCGAGCAACAGATGCTCGCCATCGGACGTGCGCTCATGACGTCTCCGCGCCTTCTTATTCTCGATGAGCCCTCGTTAGGCCTCGCGCCACGCGTCGTCGAGCAGATCCGCGAGATCATCGTCGCGATCAACGGCGGCGGCACGAGTGTTCTCCTCGTCGAGCAGAATGCCTCGATGGCGCTCACGGTCGCCCGCTACGGCTACGTCATCGAAAACGGGAAGTGTGTGCGCGACGGGCCGTCGGACGTGCTGGCCAACGACGTCGACGTGCGCGAGTTCTACCTCGGCATCGGCCACACCGGCGAGCGATCCTTCCGAAACATCCGAACGTATCGCCGGAAGAAGCGATGGAGCGCCTGACCGTGCCTCTTCTCGACGTCCGGAATCTGACCCTACGTTTCGGCGGCGTCTGCGCGCTCGACGACGTGAGCTTCGATGTGCGTCAGGGCGAGTTGTTCGCGATCATCGGCCCCAACGGCGCTGGCAAGACATCGATCTTCAATTGTCTCAACGGCGTTTACAAACCGGAGCGTGGCAGCATCAATCTTGACGGCACTGAGTTGGTAGGCCGCAGTCCAGCTTGGATCGCCACGTTAGGCGTCGCCCGCACGTTCCAGAACCTCGGCCTCTTCCATCACCTGACCGTCCTCGAAAACCTGCTGCTCGGCCGTCATTGCGCGATGCGCACGGGCTTCCTCAGCGGCGCAGTCTTTTGGGGCAGAGCTCGGGATGAAGAGATCGCGCATCGGCACGCGTGCGAAGACATCATCGAGCTGCTCGAGCTGGAGCCATATCGCTTCATGACGACGGGACGCCTGCCGTATGGCGTCCTCAAACGCGTCGAGCTTGGACGCGCGCTCGCGATGCAGCCCAAAATCCTGTTGCTGGACGAGCCCGTCGCAGGGATGAATCTGGAAGAGACCGAGGACATGGCGCGCTTCATCCTCGAGATCAACGAAGAGCTGCACACGACCACGATTCTCGTCGAACATGACATGCGCATGGTGATGGATATCGCGCACCGTGTTCTGGCGCTCGACTTCGGCAAGGTCCTGGCCGTCGGCGCGGCGGCCGACGTGCAGGGACACGAGAGCGTCGTCCAGGCCTACCTTGGCTCGTTAGGCGAGCGCGTGGAGGCGGTGTGAGCGCAACGTCGGCCAGGACGTTGCCCGCGCTGCTGAGGCAGATCGCCGCCGAGCGGCCGCAGGCGCTGGCGCTCAGACACAAGAAGTTCGGCCGTTGGCGCGAATACTCCTGGAGCGACTACGCGGCACACAGCGCCAGGATCGGGCTAGGCCTGCGCGCGCTCGGCGTTAGGCAGGGCGAGCGCGTCGCCATCCACTCGCAGAACCGCCCCGAGTGGCTGTTTTCCGACCTCGGTGCTCAAGGGATCGGAGCAGCCGTCGTCGGCGTCTATCCGACGAGTCCAGCTGACGAAGTCGAGTACTTGCTGCACCACTCCGAGAGCGTTGTGCTGATCGCCGAAGACGAAGAGCAGCTGGACAAGACGCTGGAAGTGCGCGCGCGCTTGCCGCATCTGCGCAAGATCGTCGTGATCGAGACGCGCGGCATCGCGCACAGACTCGGCGACCCGCTGATCATGACGTACGAGGAGCTCGAGCGACTCGGCGAGCAACAGCCAGTCGACGATTATGCGGCCGCGGTCAGCGAGCTCGATCCCCGCGCGCTGGCAATCCTCGTGTACACGTCAGGCACCACGGGACCGCCCAAGGGTGCGATGCTCTCGCACGACAATCTCCTCACAGCGGGATTCGCGTTTCTCAAAGTGCACACGCCTCGCGCGTGGGGAACAGACGAAGTGCTCTCGTACCTCCCGTACTGCCATATCGCCGAGCGGCTGTTTTCGCTCGCGGGAGCGCTACCCGCGCGAGAGGTAGTCAATTTCGGTGACGGTTCGGAGTCGTTGCTCGAAGATCTGCGCACGGTCCAGCCGCACATCTTCTTCGGCGTGCCGCGTGTGTGGGAGAAGATGCTGGCGCTCGTGACGATCAAGATGGCCGATGCCAGTCCGCTCAAGCGTTTCTTGTACGGCTTCTGGCTGCGACAAGGTCGTCGCATCGCGCGAAAGCGTCTGGCCCGCGAGCGGCTCTCGTTAGGCGATGACGTTCTCTATGGCCTCGGCTGGTTTTTCCTGTTCCGGCCATTGCGAGAGCGGCTCGGCCTGGCGCGCGTGCACACGGTCACGTCTGGCTCCGCGCCAATCGCGCCGCAAGTTCTCGAGTTCTTCTGGGCGATCGGCGTGCGCATCCGCGAGCTGTACGGCATGACCGAAAACACGGCCGTCTGCACGCACACGCCGCCTGATGACGTGCGCATCGGCAAAGTGGGACGCCCGCACGACGGCGTGGAGATTCGCATCGCCGCCGATGGCGAGATCCTGATGCGTGGTCCCGCGCTTTTCATGGGCTATTTCAAGAATGAGAAGGCCACACGCGAGACCATCGACGAGGAAGGTTGGCTGCACACAGGCGATGTCGGTGAGCTCGACGCCGATGGCTACCTAACGATCACCGATCGCAAGAAGGACATCCTCATAACGAGCGGCGGCAAGAACATCTCACCCTCATGGATCGAGAACAAGCTCAAGGTCTCGCCATATGTGCGCGAGTCCATCGTCATCGGAGATCGCCGTAAGTACGTGACGGCGCTGATCGGGATCGAGTTGGATACAGTCGGAGATTGGGCGACGCGCAAAGGCGTGGCGTTCACGACATATCAGGACTTGAGCGAGAAAACCGAAGTGCGTTCGCTGATCGGTGAGTGGGTAGAGGAGGTGAACCGCTCGCTGTCGAACGTGGAGCAAGTGAAGCGTTTCGCGTTGCTCCCCAAGGAGCTGGATCACGAGGATGGACAGCTCACGGCGACGCAGAAGGTACGCCGCCGCGCGATCTCGGCGGAGTTCGCCGATATGATCGAGAGTCTGTACGCATGAGTGACTTGCTGCAGCTGCTCGTCGCCGGCATGTCGTTAGGCAGCATCTACGCGCTCGTGTGCCTCGGTTTCGTCGTGATCTACCGGGCGACGGGCGTGATCAACTTCGCCCAGGGCGGGCTGCTCGTCCTCGGCGCGTTTCTCACGCATCAGTTTGCGGCGCGCGCGGGGTTGCCGTTCGTACTCGCGGTTCTGCTCGCGATGTTTGTCGTCGCGCTGGTGGGTGTCGCCGTCGAGCGCGTCATGCTGCGTCGTATGGTCGGGCAACCTGTCTTTGCGGTCATCATGATCACTCTCGGCCTGCTATATGTCCTGGAGCAGGTAGTGAGCGCGATCTGGGGCTATGACCTCGTCTTGTTAGGCGACCCCTGGGGTGTACGGACGATCGCTCTGGGTCCCGTAACTATGGAAATCGCTGATCTCTGGACGATAGGTATGGCGGGCATCGTGCTCGTCGGCTTCTTCCTGTTCTTCCGCTACTCGCGGCTCGGTGTGGCGATGCGCGCCACGGCATCTGATCAGGAGGCCGCGATCGCCAATGGCATCAGTGCGCGCACGATCTTCGCGCTCGCATGGGCGCTATCTGGTGCGGTTGCCGCGCTCGCCGGCACTCTACTGGCCACAGGCCCGCGCGGCGTCGAGATCACGCTGAGCGCCGTGGCCCTGCGTGCGTTCCCCGCCATGATCCTGGGCGGTCTCGATTCACCAGGTGGCGCCGTGCTCGGAGGCCTAACGATTGGCGTGATCGAGGTCGTGAGCGCGGCGTATCTCACACCGAACGCGCCATGGCTCGGTGAGAACGTTCATGTCATCGTGCCGTACCTCGTAATGATTGCGGTGCTCATGGTCCGGCCATACGGTCTCTTCGGAACCCGAGAGGTCATCCGCGCATGAAGCTCTTCTCGCGCAACACGCGCATGACGATCCGGTACGAAGACGATCTGCGCCTGTTCCGGAGCCACACGGCGCGGGTCGTGGCGCTCATCGCACTTGCCGCGGCTGTCATCGTACCCCTCTCGTTAGGGGACTTCCCGCTCTCGGTGCTGTGCTACGCCGGCATCGCGACGATTGGCGCGATCGGCCTCAATCTTCTCGTCGGCTACACCGGCCAGGTGTCGCTTGGTCACGCGTTCTTCCTCGGCGCGGGTGCGTACACGACGGCGTACCTGGGCCGCACTCTCGGGCTGCCGCTCCCGCTCTGGCTCGCAGCATCCGCAATCGTGGGAGCGGCCATCGGAGCGTTGATCGGTCCCTTCGCGCTGCGATTGCGCGGTAACTACCTCGTGATCGTGTCTCTCGGACTTCTCATGGTGGGGCAGCACGTCTTCGAGAACTGGGATGCGGTAACCGGTGGACTGACCGGCGTCCCCGTGCGCGCGCGAGCGGCGATCGGGCCGCTGGATTTTGCCGCACTTGGTCTCGGGGGTGTGCACCTAACGAGAAACCAAGGCTACTTCTATCTCATCTGGATCGTCGCCGGTCTCTTGCTCCTGGGCGCGAAGAACATCGTGCGCACACGACCGGGTCGCGCGCTGCAAGCGATCCGGGATAAGGATCTTGCGGCGGAAGTGTTGGGAATCTCCGTGTTCAAGTACAAGGTCGCGGCGTTTGCGCTGTCGAGTGCGTATGCGGCGATGGCCGGCGCGCTCTATGCTTCGTATGCGCGCTATGTCAGTCCACTCGATTGGAGCCTCTTTCTCTCGATTCAGTACATTGCCATGATCATCGTCGGCGGCGCGGGCACGGTGCTCGGCTCCGTGCTCGGCGCGCTCTTTCTCACGCTCGTTCCACGGCTCGTGGAAACGCTAAGCGGATACTTGCCGTTCGTTTCGCGCAGCGCGGGGAGTTCGGGCGGGATCACGGTGTTCGGCCTCAATCAGCTGCTGTTTGGCGTATTGATCATCGTCTTTCTCGTCTTCGAGCCCCGCGGGCTCGCCGAGATATGGCGAAGGACCAAATTGTACTTTACGATGTGGCCCTTCTCGTATTGATCGTGGCACCAGAAAGCATCATCGCGGACTAAGCAGACAAGAGCGTCGACCGCGGCACGAGTTAAGAAGCAGAAGCGCTAAACGGTGCGCTGATCGCATGCGTTAAGGTCGTCAAGCCATATCCTTAGCGTTCATACCTCACCTGCATAACTGGATTGTCGCCATGATTCGTAGTCGGACCTTAGCGCTAGGTACTTCTCTTCTCGCGATCGCGTGCGTTGGCGCCGATTCAAAGGGCGGCAGTGGTCTCTCGGCTGCACCCGGCTTCGACGGCGACACGATCAGTGTCGGTGTGCTCACGCCGATGAGCGATGCCGTTGCCGTCATCGGTATTCCGCTCACGTCAGGCAACGAAGCGTACTTCGCATCGCTGAACGACCGTGGTGGTGTTGCGGGCAAGTATCCCGTAAAGGTCATTCAAGAGGACATCACGTACGCGAATCCGTCATCGTCGGTGCAGAAGTACAACAAGATCAAAGATCAGGTCGTCCTCTTCGTGCAAATGCTCGGCACGGATCACGTGCACGGATTGCTACCGCTGCTTAACGAGGACTCGATCGTTGCCAGTCCTGCAACGTTGGATGCCGAGTGGATCGCGCAGCCGAACCTCGTTCCCATCGGCGCGCCGTATCAGGTTCTGGCGATCAACGCACTCGATTACTACATCAACGAGGCCGGCGGTCGCGGCAAAAAGATCTGCTCGATGGCTCTCGCGACCGGCTACGGCGAAGCAGGTCTCGAAGGACTCGCTGCCGCTTCCACGGCACTCGGCTTCCCCGTCGCCTCGCAGGCACGCTTCAAGCAAGGCGACCAGGAGTTCGTCGCACAGGTGACTCAGCTCAAGAACGCGAAATGCGATGCGGTACTGCTTGTCTCCCTGCCTAGCGAGACCGGCAAAATCATGGGCGCGGCATCGCAGCTCGATTTCAAGCCGCGCTGGATCATGCTGTCGCCAGGCTGGCTCGGCGCACTCGCCAATTCACCCGCGGCGCCGTACATGGAGCAGCATCTCTGGATCGCGATGGACGGCCCGCAGTGGGGTGACACAACGGTCGCCGGGGTTGTGACCATGGTCGCCGACATGGCCAAATACAAGCCGCAGCAAAAACCGGATTTCTTCTTCGAGTTCGGCTATATGCAGGGCCGAGCAGTCCACGCCGTTCTCGAGAAAGCCGTCGCGTTAGGCGATCTGAGCCGTGCTGGCGTCATGCGAGCGATGGCTGAGGTGGGCACCGTCACAATGGACGGCCTGTCTGACGACTATGGCTACGGTCCGCCGGCGAGCAGGCAGCCGGCGCGCTCGAGTGGTGTCTTCAAAGTGAATCCGACGCTTCCCTACGGCGTTGAGCTCGTTAAGGGCCGAATAAGATCGCCCGCGGCTGTGAGCTTTGACTTCAAGTAGGCGTTCTTTCCTCACGCGCGCCGCGGCTGCCGCGGCGACGCTCACGTTAGGCGCCCGCCCCGTAAAATCACACGGGCGGCGGGCGGTGCACGATCTGGTCATTCGAGGCGGAACCGTCTTTGACGGCACTGGAGCACCTGGACGCGAGGCCGACGTAGCGATCAGCGGCACGCGTATCGCACAGAT
>CBQVAZ010000179.1:0-6812 GCA_967720205.1 uncultured Gemmatimonadaceae bacterium
ATCATGTCATTCGATGGCATCGGTGATCGTCTCGCGACGACAATCGTTACACGAGCGTTGTATTGGCCCGACGCCTTTCCGTCATCCGACAGAGCGCTGCAGCGCTCAGCCGAATGCCTCACGGCCGCGCAGCTCAGCAGACGCGCCGACCGCTGGCGTCCCTGGCGGGCGTACGCAGCGCTGCATCTCTGGCTGCACGACGCGGCCGAAGGAAAGACGCGACTCGCTGAGCGATCGTAGCGAGCTCACCTAACGAGGCATTCACAGGCAGGTCGCATGAGGCTCGGTCCGCTCAGTCGTGCCTGACGAGCACGTCTGCTGTACGTTTGAGATCGCTGTGACTGCAGTCACCATTCTTGCAGCAGAAAGGTGGCGGTGTGGTCAGACCGCGGAACTGTATCACACGTTGACGCGGAGCTTGGATGCCTTTTCAAAAGACGTGCGGCCAAGGGCTCGCCGACACATCCGCGCTGCAAGCGACGTTAGGCACTCTCGTCGCCGCAGCCGCGAATGTTCTCGAGCTCCACATGACAGCGCTCGACTTGAGTGACATCAATTCACAGAGAGAGCTCACTGCCTATCGCCACCTCGCGCAACAGCATCGCGCAATCGCGACGCAACTCGAGTCCACTTCGGCGCAAATGGCGGGTTATCGCGACCTGCCAATGGGCCAGCACGACATGTCTGTAATGATGGCTCCGAAGATGCGCGAAGCGTTCGCCAAGTTCGTCGAAGCGGAAAAAGGTTTGTGCGCACTCGTGCAACAGCGCATCGACGAGGATCAAGCAATCCTCGAAAGCATGGGCACAGCCGCTGCCGCTGGGTAGCCTTACGATGCCGCGCGTGTCGTGGGTGGGCCGCTTCTGGCCGTAGGAGCCGCTGTGTGACGGCTTTCTGGACTCCCCGAGCCGCGCCCGTCCTCGCACTGACTTTGCTGAAGACCCGCACAGGTCGCCGGTGACAACTATTTTGTCTTCTCGTCTAGGATGGCGACGGGTCACCCCGGCGCGCGCGTAAATTGTGTCCGCGGAACCCTTTGCGACCCAACCTGCATAGAGGAACTGGTCTAGAGTGAAGGTAGGAATCATTGGGGCAGGCCTGGTGACTTCGGGGTCACACCTGCCGGTGCTCGTCAACATGCCAGGCGTTTCGGTGGATTGGATCTGTGACAGGTCCGCCTCCGCTGCGGCCGCGGTCGCCCGTTCATACAAGGTCGGCAAGACATACACGGATGTCGCCGCGTGTCCCGATGTGGACGTTGTTTTGGTCGCGACACCCGTTGGCGCTCGGCGCACCGTTATTCCAGCGGCGCTCGCGCGCGGCTGGCACGTGTTCTCCGAGAAGCCGTTCGCCCTCACTCTCGAGGAGCACGAGGGCTATTTGCTCGAAGCTCGTCGCTACGGCGTCCAGATTGGCGTCGGGCAGGTGCGTCGTTATGCGAAGCCGACAGCGACTGCGCGCAAACTGCTCGAGCGACAGTTCCTTGGACCTGTTTTGCGCGTCGGCGCATCCGAGGGGATGCGTGTTCGTGCGACTGGGCGCGGCACGGGCTGGCATATGACGGATCCAGCGGCCGGTGGTGGAGTGCTGATGGAGACCGGCTCGCATCTCGTCGACCAGGTGCTCTACGTGTTAGGCGCAACGGCGGCATCGCTGCGTGAGTCGTCGCAGACGCGCCATCTTGGGCTCGAGCTCGCGTCGTCGCTCGTGGCGGACGTGCGCTTGCCAGGCGGCGAAAGTGTCGCGTGCAGCATCGAGCTTTCCATGCTGGACGATCTCTGCAACGGCGTCTTCATCGAGTTTCCAAATTACGTCCTCAAAGTTGGCCTCTTCTTCGAGGAGTCGCTGTCGCTCGTGACTCGGGACGGCGCCACGTTATGCGACATCGCCACGACGGAAGGCGTCGACAATCCGACGAAGGGTTTCGTGGCCGAATGGCGTGATTTCCTCGAGCAGTGCCGAACGGGTGAGCCGTCAGCCGTCGATGCAGCAAGCGTGAAGAACACGACGGCGCTCATCGAAGCGTGCTACAAGCAGGCGGCGGAAGCACAACTCGCCGTGAGCGCGGGCGGAGCGGGGCGATGAAGGGCCGGCGAGTAGCGGTTACAGGCGCGACCGGCCAGGTGGGCGCCACGCTGGTGAAGCGGCTGCACGAACAGGGATGGCACGTCGTCGCGGCCACGCGCAATGCGTTAGGCGCGGCCCTCGTGCACGCGAATGTCCCTGACTGCGATATCCGCGTTGGTGGGCTGTCACGCAGCGACGGCAAGCACCTGCTGGATGACTGCGAGATCGTGCTGAACTGCGCGATCGCCTCGTCAGGCGGGAATCCTCGCGCTGCGTATTCGCGCAATCGGGCGTTGATCGATGGTCTCCTCGAAGCAACATCGCTGCGCTGGCTCGTGCACCTCAGCACAGTGGCGATCTTCGGTGAGCTCATTCGCGAACACTCCGACGAGCGCGACGCATTCGAGAATCCGAAGCCCGGCAGCGAGTACGGTCGCTCCAAGCACTACGTCGAGCGTTATGCGGCACGGCAAGCCCGAACGCGCGGAATCAAGGGAACGATGCTTCGGCTCGGCCATGTCTATGGCGCTGCCATCGGACGTTCGCGCGAGATCATCGAGTTGTCGCGCGATCCTGCGTTCCGACTTCCGTACGACGGCCGCTTCCCTTCCAACGCTATTCACGTCGATACGCTCGCCGAATCAATCCTCGCGCTGTTAGGCAGTGATCCGCAGAGAGAAGCGTACAGCTTCGCCGAGAAGGCGAGCACGTGGCGCAAAATCTTCGACTGGCACACGGACGCGCTCGGTCTCGCGCCGGTGCGCGGTCTGTCGCAGGAAGAATCCGACCGCATGCGCGACGTGTATGCACGTGCGTCCGTGCCGCGCGAAGTCGCCTCGTGGATGCGTGGTCTGCCGATCAAACGACTCGTACGCTCGCCGGCGATGTTCGACATGGCACTGCGAATTCTGGTGCGCACGCCAACCGCGATCACCACTCGAGTCACGAGCATCAATCGTCGCGTGGGTGCACGCGGCGACGTCGGCAGCGCGTTAGGCGGCGCTCGCCCGGCACTCCCTCCGTTGTACCTTTCGGCGGGAATACCCGGACCGTTCCTCGACCTCGCTCCAGCGCCCGGCAGTGGACCGGCGTCCGAAGCGGAACGTCGGCGCGAGCTGCAAGAGTGGTATCACTTGTGGAGCACACCGCGCATCGCGGCGTCGCCGCGACTCGAGCGCGCCGCGGCCGGTGCCAGCAGCTGAGCTGCTAGCTAACGCTTCGGCCGCGACGCGGCCGCCAACGAGAGTCCTCTTCATCATCTACGGCCTCGCACCAGCGGGGCCGGAGCTGCGCTTGCTGGAGTTTGCGCGCCACTTCCCGGCGACGACCGAGGTGCACCTCTGCGTCATCGGAGACGACCTGACGTTGCTGGAGGAGTTCCGCAAAACGCCGGCGCGCATCGCGATCATCCCGGTGCGACGCCCGTGGGTCGAGTGGGGGAAGCTGCGTCGAGTGCTTGCGTACATCCGCACGCACGACGTCGTGGTCATCAACTCGTTCGACCTCAAGACGCTGCTGGTCGCAGTCGCGGCGAAGCTGCGCTTCGGTCGACGCATCAAGCTCGTACATCATCTGATCAGCCTGTGGGACGGCTTGCGCGACCACCATAAGCAGATGGTGTGGCGCTCGCTGCGTTTTGCCGACGTCGTCGTGTGCAATGGTTATGCGGTCCGCGACACGCTGATCGGATCCAAGAGGCTCAAGCCGCGCGTCGTCGTAGTCCCTAACGGCGTCGACGCCGAGCACTTTCGCCCGATGCCCAACGTGCGCGCGGCGGAGCGTATCCGCCTCGGATTCACGAACGAACACTTCGTATTCGGCACGGTGGCGAATGTGCGCCCCGTCAAGAACTATCCGCTGCTGCTAAACACGATTCGCAGGCTTGCGGAACGGCATCCGAACGTTAGGCTCGTTTGCGTCGGTGGCGGCCCGCAGCTCGAGGAGATGAAGGCGCTCGCTGGCCGGCTTGGGCTAGCAGACAAGGTTGTATGGACGGGTCAGACGACGGACATCAGGCCGTCAGTCTCGACGTTCGATGCTTTTGCGCTCACGTCGTTCAAGGAGGGGTGCCCCAACGCGCTCATGCAAGCGATGGCGATGGGTGTGCCCTCGATGAGCTCCGCCGT
Organism: uncultured Gemmatimonadaceae bacterium; assembly: GCA_967720205.1. GTDB lineage: Bacteria > Gemmatimonadota > Gemmatimonadetes > Gemmatimonadales > Gemmatimonadaceae > DASYRX01. Next base: position 4,194 of record CBQVAZ010000179.1, read on the forward strand.
CGGCGAAGTTCCGCATCTCACTGAAAGCGGTCAGTGCGGACTGCTCTTTGACCCGCATAGCAACGAGACGTGCGTCGACGCAGCGCTCCGGTTGGTGGAGGATGCGTCGTTGCGCGCCAGGTTGGGCGCCGCCGGCCGGCAACGGATGTTTGACCACTATTCGCCGACCAAGATGATCAACAACTATGTGACCCTTTTCGAAGATACCGCGGCAGAACTAAGAACCTGAGGCGCAGAGAACGCAGAGGCTTCAATTCCGTGACTGAGATCTTTAAGGAACCGCGGAATCTCGATTGAGATTGGTTGCGTCGCGCTCGAAGCTCTTTGACTGGCGGCTGACTGCTCACAGCTTCCGCGCGGAGCTTGCACCGGCGTGACGTGGGCGCTCTCTCCTTTGCCGGAATCGTCGTTAGGCCTTCGGTCGGCGAACGAACGTGTACTCGTTGCAGCCCATGCTGCCGGCCTGCGTGTGCAGATACACCAGCTCGAAGCCGTGGGCCTTGTAGAACTCGAAGATCTCTTCCGGCTTCGCGACCTCGCGCGGGTATCCGCCAACCCAGTCCACAAGGTCGTGCCATGCGGACATCCCGCGGTTCTTATGGTATTCGCGCCATGTCTTGAACGGCCTCAGGTACACGAAGTCCTTGATCATCGGCCGCGTCCACAGGAAGACCATGGACGGCCACAGCACGAGGAACCGCAGGCCGCGCGGCAGCTGGTTGTACAGCCGCTGCACAGCTGTCCAACGGCGACTCGTGCTCCCCTGGTCGTTGTAGATGGCGACGACGAGCTGGCCACCCTCGCGCACCAGCGGGACCATGTTGCCCAACGCCGGCCACATGGAGCCAGTGTGGTGCAGCACGCCCCACGAATACACGATATCAAAGACACCGAGCGACTTCAGATAGGCTGGATCGAGCGCCGAGCCCTGCTCGACTTGCCAATGCGGGTCCCCGGTGGAATACCGGCGACGCAGCTCTGCTGTGCACGCGACCGACTGGGGGTCGTAGTCGAGCGAGTGTACGCTCGCGCCGAGCCTTCGCGCCGCAAGACTGAACAGCCCGCTGCCGGACCCGACATCAAGAAACTTCTTGCCACTCAAGCTCGGGGTGCCTACGAGGCGCCTGACCGAGTCCTCGGCCACCTGGATGCGTTGATCGTCGAGTTGCTCGAGGAATCGGGCCCAATTGGCCCCGAACTCAAAGCGTTCTCCGGCTGAGACTTCCTGTTGATGCTCGTGGATGAGCGTCGTGTCGACGGTTTCAGCCATTTGTCTCGCTACATCGCTCCAAGAAATGCAAGTTCACCGATCAATTGGCACCGAAATCGCCCGGGACGGCGACCTGTCCGAACCGTAGACCGCTCGGATGATAGACGACAGACTCCATTCGTAAACAACACACCCTTGGGCCGTTTCCGCCAGCCTGCCCGCTTCAGAGAGTAAGGCGGCGAGTCGCAAGGCCGGGAATTCTGCGATAGCTTCGCTGATTCATTTGGCGAGTGCGCCAGCCAGCGAGCTCGCGTCGTCCGTTCACAGCGCCATCGTTGCGCGTTAGGCAGTCAACCATTCGCTTCACAGCACTAGCTGGCCGAGGAGACCGAGAATGACGATACGAATAGGCGATGTAGCCCCCGATTTCACCGCCGAATCGACGCAGGGGACGATCAATTTCCACGAATGGATAGGCAATGGATGGGCCATCCTATTCTCGCACCCGAAGAACTTCACGCCCGTCTGCACGACCGAGCTTGGCTACATGGCGCGGCTCAAACCCGAGTTCGACGCGCGGAATACGAAGATCGTCGGGCTCAGCGGAGACGGCGTGGCTGACCATCAGCGTTGGTCCGCCGACATTGCCGAGACGCAAGGACAAGCGGTGAACTATCCGCTGATCGGTGACGAGGAGCTCAAGGTTGCGAAGCTGTATGACATGCTTCCCGCGGACGCGCAGCCGGGAAAGCGCACCGCCGTGGACAACCAGACGATTCGCAGCGTCTTCGTGATCGGGCCGGACAAGAAGGTGAAGGCGACGATTCAGTATCCGATGAGCACGGGCCGCAACTTCGACGAAGTGCTGCGCCTACTCGATTCCGTGCAACTCACGGCGAAACACACAGTCGCCACGCCGGTGAACTGGCGGCCGGGGCAGGAAGTGATCATCCCGACGTCGGTGTCGGACGAGGATGCGACGAAGAAGTATCCACAGGGTTTCAAGACGCACAAACCGTATTTGCGGACAGTAGAGCAGCCGCGTTAGGCCGAGTAGGGAGATCGTAAAAGCAAACTGCTGCCGCGGATTCTCGCGGATGCACGCGGATTCTCTTACGTATCAAATCCGCGTGTCTCTGTGCAAATCCGCGGCCTTTTGTAGTTGACGCTTCTTACTGACCCTGCGCCCACGCGTCTCGCAATCTTGCTGCTTTGGCAGGCGCGCCGGCGATGGGCTCCAAGCGCACCAGCGGTCGCATCTGCTGCACGGCGACGACGTTCGCCGTTAGGCGCTTCCCCGCCCGCTCTACTTCCATGCGTGTCGTGTCTCCGATTCGAATGCGTTGCAGGATCGCGCGGAATTCGAGCCACGTGCGCGCAGGAGCACCGTTGACGGAGACGATGCGGTC
>CBQVAZ010000180.1:0-6812 GCA_967720205.1 uncultured Gemmatimonadaceae bacterium
ATGGACGCCGTCGCGATGGGGAGCGGCGACTCGACCAAGCAGGCGCCGCGCGAGAACATCGCGCATGAGATCGGCCACTATTTCGTCGGTGGTCTGAGCGGAGGAGACCTCGGCGAGACGCCTTGGTACGAAGAAGGTGTCAACACGCATTACACACGTTTGCTACTACTCCGCGCGGGATTGATGCCAGTGAGCGAGTACCTGAAGGACATCAACACGGACGCGCGCGGCTACTACACGAATCCGTACCGAAACTTCACAGCGGATTCCATTCGACTGATCGGGTTCAGCACCGGCTTCGGCGGAGCGAGCGCGCAGAATCTCGCATACACGCGCGGAAGTCTTTTCTGGGCCGACATCGATCAGCGAATCCGGGTCGCTTCGAAAGGGCGTCGCAAGCTGGACGATGTGCTCGTGCCGCTGCTCGTCGCGCGACAGAAGGGCCAGCGCCTAACGCAGGAGGTCTTGTTCGCGGCGCTTGGTAAAGAGCTCGGTGCATCGTTTCGAGAGCAGTTCGACAAAGCGCTCACGCGTGGTGAGACGCTCGTGCCCGCGTCCGACGCGTTCGGGCCGTGCTTCGAACGCAAGGACACGACGTATCCAGTGCCAGGCGGCCGAGCCGATGTTCCTGGCCACATGTGGGAACGCGTGTCCTCGATTCCAGACCAGAAATGCCGGGAGTGGTGAACATGGATCTCAATCGTCGCTCGTTCGTCAGCGCTGCGGCATCTCTCGCCGCCGCCGCCGCCGTGCAACCAGGCAGCGCACTCGCGACGCTCCCGCAGCTTCAAAGTGCGGGGCCCGACGATCCGCTGGGCGTCCGCGCTGATTTTCCGATCGTGGCGAATCGCAATTACCTCAACTCGGCATACATCGCTCCGATCCCAAGGCAGGTGCTCGCGGCCGGTCAGGCGTTCATGGAGAGCAAGGCGCTCCAGTCACTGAAACTCGCCGATCTATTGACCAAGGTCGAAGAGGTCCGCGCACAGTTCGCGCAGCTCATCAACGCGTCGCTGGACGAGGTCGCGTTCCTCTACACGACGACAGAAGGAGAGAACATCGTCGCGAACGCGCTGGATTGGACGCCCGGCGACAACGTTGTGATCGACGAGCTGCATTATGAAGCCGAGTTCGTGATCTATCGCGAGCTCGAGGCGCGGCGCGGCGTTCAGTTGCGAATTGTTAGGCACCGCGACGGAGCGGTAACGGCGAGCGACTTCGAGCCGCTCGTGGACCCAAGGACAAAGCTCGTCTCGGTGGCGTGGGTGTCGCATCAGAATGGCTTTCGACACGACATGCGTCCCATCGCCGACATCGCCCATTCGCATGGGGCGTTGTTCTACACCGACGCGATCCAGGCCGCGGGGATGTTCCCCATCGACGTACGTGCGGCCGGCGTCGACTTTCTCTGCAGTGGAACCTACAAATGGTTGTTAGGCGGCTTTGGCGTGGCGCCGTTTTTCATCCGGCGTGAGGTGCAGGGCCGCATCCGTCCCGACCGCTTTGGGGCGTTCGCCGTGGCGCGAACGCTGCCCGATTATCGCTTCGAGCTGCACGCGACAGCGAAGCGATTCGACTACGCGACGCTGCCGTTCGCCGAGGTGTATCAGCTAGGGGCGGGTTTAGCCTTTTTACAGAAGGTCGGTGTCGCGCGCATCGAAGAGCATACGGTCGCTCTCGGACGGCGATTGCAGGATGGACTGCTGGAGCAGGGATTCAAGTTATTCACGCCGCCCGGCAACCGTTCTTCAATCGTCACCTTCTATTTCAGCAAACCGCCTAACGAGGTGCGCGCGGCCCTGGCGCGCGCGAATGTCGATGTGACGGTTCGTGAGAACCAGGCGCGCGTCTCACCTGCGCTTTTCAACACAGCCGACGAAGTGGACGCGTTCCTCGCTGTCACACGACGACTTTGAGCGTCAATAGATCTGCCGGCTTCACAAAGCCGGACTGTATCACCAGCTTCTGAGCACCTTCATGCATACCGGGGAGCGCGTGACAACGATCGCCCAAAGCTCAACCGCTCTCGTAGAGCGAATGCTATGCCGAACGGTGCAAGGTGGCGTCTGGACCTTCGCGCTTCTCGTGATCGGACTGTCACCAGTTTCCGCGCAGCCCACCACTGACCCGACACAGACACTTCGTCGGATATCTGCCAGCGTCATGCAGGGCGGCTCTATAGAGCTTCTTCGACAGCTTACCGATGACATCGGCGCTCGCCTCGCAGGATCACCGGCTTACGAACGGGCTACGCAATGGGCTGCCGAGAAATTTCGCGACGCTGGCCTCAGAGACGTCCGATTGGAGGAATTCACGATGCCGAATGGCTGGCAACGTGGGTCAGCTCGAGCGCGCATCGTTGCCCCCGCGGTGCGGCTGCTGCGAGTGGCGTCCGTGGGCTGGTCGCCATCAACGGCTTCGGGAGGAGTTCGCGGTGATCTGATTCTGATCTCAGACGTTTCGCCGACAGCGCTTGGCTCGCAGTCGGCGCAACTGAAGAATCGGATCGTTCTCGTTGATTTCGAGAAGGCAGTGCCACCCGATGCGCCTCTGGCCTTCGCACATCTCCGCGATTCGTACAAGGTGTTCAGCGATCTCGGTGTTCAAGCGGTTCTGCTGCCGCACAACGTTCCGAATAACGTCCCTGGCTTTGTGGACACTGGCAACGCACGCGGCACCATTCTCCCGATTCCCGTGGGAGAGATTGGCTTGGAGGACTATCTGCTAGTGCGTCGGCTTCTCACACGTGGGGCCGTCACAATCGAAGTCGATTGGCAAAACGAGATTTCTGGTCCAACACCGGTGAGCAACGTCATCGCCGAGATCGCTGGCCGCGAGCTGCCTAACGAGTGGGTGCTTCTCGGCGCACACCTCGATTCTTGGGATCTCGGGACGGGCGCCCAGGATAACGGAACCGGAGTGGTCATGGTCCTCGAGGCTGCACGCGCGATCGCGGCGCTTGGCCGAGCGCCGCGTCGCTCGATTCGGTTCGCACTGTGGGCCGCCGAGGAGCCAGGTCCCCCGGGCTCGGCGATGTTTATCAAGAGACATGCAACCGAATTGCGCGATTGCGTGGCTGCTCTCAACACCGATTACGGTGCCGGGCGCCCACGCGGATGGCACGTCGTCGGCCGCGATGACTTACGCGACGCGATGCGCCCGATCGCCGACCAACTCCGCGAGTTCGGAGCCGACGGCTTGTCGATGGATGCGAATTGCGGCTCAGACGAGTGTCCATTCCTACTCGAAGGCATCCCTGCCCTGAAGTTTTGGGTAGATACGGACCACTATCGACAGATACATCACAAGCCAAGCGACACGTTCGACAAGGTGGACTCGGCGTTGTTAAGGGCAGGAGGGGCCGTCGTCGCCATGACAGCTTATGCGATCGCCGATCAACCGACTCGGATCGCACCGCATATCGGGCCGGACGCCGTTAGGAGAATCTTGCGCGCCGCCAAGCTCGATCTCGATTTGATGAAGGCGCTCTGGAAGCCATGATGCGAGTTGCAGCTTCATGATGCTTGGGGCCTACGCCAGTATCACCTCACAAGCTGATTGTGAATTCGTAGCACTTGCTCTCGAGCACGACCGACGCCGTCGCTGCAATGATCACACGGCGGTGAATGTCGAACCGTGAGCTAGGCTTTTATTTGCGCCCGCCTAAGCGCTGTCGGGCTTCGTAAGCAGACCCTAGCTTCTTGGCGCAAGGTGTCGGAACCGACTAGCGATTCGAGCGCTGACCGATTGGCGCGTAGCGCAGACGCTCAGTCCGTAGTCGCCGGCTCTACAATCGGTCCCTACGTTGTGGAGCGTGAACTTGGTCGCGGCGGCATGGCAGTCGTCTACCTCGCCCGAGATCCGCGACTCGAACGTGAAGTCGCCGTCAAGCTTTTGGCAAACGCGTTGAACGACGATCCAACTGCGCGCGAGCGATTGGTTGCCGAAGCACGTGCGGCCTCGCGCCTCGACCATCCCAACATCGCAACCGTCTTTGATATCGGTGAGACCGGAGACGGCCTGGTTTGGGTCGCAATGGCGCGCTATACCGGCGAGTCGCTGCGGGACCGAATCGCGCGTGGCCCGCTGCCGCTGGACGACGCTCTCGAACTTGCGGCGCAGGTTGCAGCGGGACTGGAGGCGGCACACGCGCGCGGCATTGTGCATCGCGATGTAAAGCCGGCGAACATCATGATCACGCCGGACGGCGTGGCGAAACTGCTCGATTTCGGTATCGCCAAAGGGATCGGGACCGGGCTCACCCGCAGTGGCGTCATCCTTGGGACGCTCGATTACATGAGCCCCGAGCAAACATTCGGAGATGGCGTCGACGCACGCACAGACATCTGGTCGTTAGGCGTGGTGCTCTACGAGATGCTGGCCGGCCGGCATCCCTTCGATGAAAAGAGCGATGTGGCGTTGCTTGCGACGATTCGCCAGGGCACACCGGCGCCGCTGGCCACGCAACGAAACGATCTGCCTGACACGGTCATCTCGGTGGTCGAGCGCTGCCTCGAGAAAGACGCCGCGAACCGGTTCGCGTGGATGGCCGATCTGCGCAAAGCATTGACGGAGCGGGGCACCCTGGTCGCGCTACCGACGCCCAGTCTCCGGCGATCTCGCACCCGCCGTTTCGCAATGATGGGAGTAGCTGCCACCACGCTCATCGTGAGCGCTCTCGCAATTCGAGCGCGTCTGCGCGATCGCCTCCCCGTCGTTCCATCGGCTGCAAGCATGATGGTCTTGCCATTCGCTCCAACCGTCGCCGACACGACTTTGAGGCGACTCGGCAGCGACCTGGCGATAACCTTGGCGCGCGCACTCGATGGCGTGGACACGATCCGCGTCGTCGATCCGATTCTGACGCTGGCGAGCTCACGCCGCGACGGAGCGGTCAATTTCGAAAAGGCAACCGCGCTCGCGCGCCGCTTCGGCGCCCGCAGCATACTCGCTGGCAGTGTCGTTCGCAGCGGTTCCGACGTTAGGGTGGACGCGACGCTACGCGAGGTAGCGACCGGAAAGTCGCTCGCAGACGCGTCCGCCAGCGGCCATGGCGACAGCCTAACGAGGCTGACCGACGAACTGGCAGTCCAGCTGCTTCGTGAGGTGTGGAAAAAAGGCGCGGCGCCGGTGCCGAGCCTGGCCGCGGTAACAACGCATTCCATGAGCGCGTTGCGCGCCTACCTCGACGGTGAGCGCGCTGTCCTTGACGGCCGCTTCAGAGCCGCGCCAGACGCATTCCGTCGAGCGATCACCACTGACTCGACGTTCTGGTTCGCGTATCTGAGGTACTGGTACGCTCGCGCGTGGCACGGCCTCAGTGTGGACAGCACCGTCCGCGCCGTCGTCGCTTCGCATCTGGATGCGTTCCCCGAACCGGATCGCATGCTCGCGCTTGCGCGTCTAGCAAGCGATCCACTTCAGCGCTTGCAGCTCCTGCGGCAGACGACGCAGGTCTTCCCGAACCATTGGCAGGGATGGTTCGAGTATGCGGATTTGCTTGCCCACTCGGGGCCGATGCTCGGGATTCCGCAGTCCAACGCAATGGACGCATTTCAAAGCGTCGTGAGCCTCAACCCGGATCTCGCTCCGGCATGGGAGCATCTGCTCTGGATAGCCGTGGCGCTTCGCGATACACGAGTCACGGACAGTGCACTGGCCGCATTGCGACGGATTCGGGTCGACTCGCTGCGCGCCGACGAGGTTCGCTTTGATCTCTTGCAATACTACGAATACCTTGCCGAAATGACGCGGTCGCGAGGAGTGCCCAATCCCGCACTCGCGGACACCGCAGCTGCGGCTATTTCGCATGTTCGCGCGGTACCCTCGTTAGGCGGTTTGTCCACCGGACTTCACATTTATGGGTTTCACCGCGCGCAGATCGACCTGCTCGATCGCATCGAGCGGTTGCGTCCGCCCGCTGCGGTCATAGCAGCACACCAGTACGGGAGAGCGCTCGCCTGGGCAGGACGTGGAGCGTGGGATTCGGCCGCAGTGGCCGCGGACCGTTTCGCGCGCGATGGGCGACGGGGGGAGTTAGAGTTCTTTCCCGTTCAGATCGCGACGCTCGGCGCGCTGATCGGCGCACTCGATGCGAACGCGGCCGTCACACGCTTGCGCCGCGCAGAGAATGACGCGAAGGCTATGCCCGTGACTGATGAAACACGAAACAACGCGACGGAAGCGCAAGCCGAGCTGCTGTGGCTTGGCGGCGTGCAGGCTTTCAATCGTCGCGATGAGCGCGCTTTGCGCAATGCGAGCGACAAACTGCGCGCGCTTCCAGTCGAATCGTCCGCCCCCGTGTTGCGGCGGTCATTGAGCGCGTTGGCTCGCGCCCTCGCCGGACGCACTCACGAAGCCGGAGACTCGCTCTTCGCGCTGGAGCAGGACAATGCGCGTGGGGGGCGGGTGTCGTTAGGCGAGCACCCGGCGCTGACCGCTGTCGATCGGCTCCTGGCGGCAAGGTGGCTCGTGGATGCCGGCGACACAACAAAGGCAACGGGACTGCTCACATTCTACGAGACAATCTTCCCAGCACCCTTATCACGGATGCACAACATCAACCTCGCGCGCGGTGAGCACGAATCGGCTGGGCGGCTATACGCGCTCGTGATCGAACGGCTGGATCGACCTATGCCCGCGCTACGTTCCGTGAGAGAGGACGCGGAGCGAGCGTTGCGCGTCGTGCAAGATCCGACTGCACGTCAGGGAATTGAAATACCGACTGTCAAGCGCAAGTGAATAGTGGACGCCCGTCGCGCCTCGTCAGGTCGCCAATAATCCTGCGCTGATTCTCGCGCCTTTCGGCTTCA
>CBQVAZ010000181.1:0-6802 GCA_967720205.1 uncultured Gemmatimonadaceae bacterium
GTCGCGACATTGCTCGTTCGGGTGGACGGCGGCCCGAAGCCAGTTACGGTCGATGAGCTGGAGTCGGTGTTCTCCGACCTGTCGCGGAACCAATCCACACCGTAGGTGACAATGCCGCGACCGCCGATCATTTTGGCGAGCTCTGCACGGCCGCCAAAAGTATTGAGGTCTGTGAAATTGAATGATCGAGACGTCACGTTGGCGCCGGGCCCGATCGGCACCGCAACCAGCATGTTGAGGTGACGCTCATTGCGCTGCGTGTACGTGTTCAGCTCGAAGCGATCGGCGACTCCTAACGATGCTCGGCCACGATAACCCATCGTGAAGCGATTGAAATCCTGGTCCGGATAGCGGATCTGGATCAACGGCTGGTCTGGTCCGAGCTCATTTGGATCGATGTAGCCGAAGCCGGCGCGTTCGGCGCTGTACCATGCACCACGAAAGAACAGCTCGTGATTACGCGCGGGGTCATACGACAAAGCGAAGTCATACGAGCGATCCCGAATGCCGGAGTCGCGTACGAGAACGTCGTCGTTCAACGTGATGTTGCCAAATGTCCCGGCGGGCGCGCGATAAGGGTCCGATTCGCGATACGCTGCGTTCGCGTGAAACCCCAATCGTCCGGAGCGTCCCGAGAGCACCAGGTCCGGCGTGCTCGAGCTTCCGGCGCTCACATAACGATAGGAAAGCGCACCATGCACGTCGTTGCTCGTTAGGGAAGAGGGCGGCGAAACCGAGATAAGATTCACCACGCCGCCAATCGCGTCGCTGCCGTACAGCACGGACGACGGTCCGCGCACGACTTCCACACGTGAGAGCGAGCTCTCACCAGCCAACGCTGGTATCTCGCCGAAATCTTGCTGACGTCGAGCGTTATTGAGACGCAGGCCGTCTTGCAGGAGGAGAATGCGCTGGCCGCGCAACCCGCGTATTTCAGGACGTCGCTGATTTGAGCCCAAGCCGCTCACATCGAGGCCGGCGACGTCGCGGAAGAGATCAGTTGGACTCGCGAGCTTGGCACGAAGTTGCAGCGAGTCGAACACAACGATCGGCTGCGGTGTGTCGAACGTGGAGCGCGCAGTGCGCGTCGCCGTGATTGTAACCGCTGCGAGTGGAGCGGCTTTGCGGCTCGAGTCAGCGGCAGCGCGGTCGCGCTGCTGGGCGAACGCACCTAACGGGACAGACAACGCGAGCGCCACCGTCGTGACGCGTGTTGCACGAACAGGGGCCGACATTCTTGCACCTCGAGTAAGGCGTGGCTTTGTGCCGCTAACCCTACTGCGTGTGCTGCCGACGTGAATTCGTCTGACTACGGAGTCATTTCTCCGTAGTTGTACGGAGTCCGGCGCCGGCGGACTCGGTAATCAATCCGAGGTCGATCGCGAGTCGAGTCAGTCCCGCGACGCCACGAATGCCGAGTTTGCGCGTTAGGGCTTCACGATGCGACTCGACTGTTCGGGGACTGATGCCAAAGCGACCGGCAATCTCTTTACTCGTTGCGCCCTTTGCGATCTCGACAAGAACCTCGCGCTCGCGAGCACTGAGTTGCGCGATCTTGTGCTGGCGCTCCTCCTGCGCGCGCTCGTTCTGCAGCGCCGACGATAACTGGCTCGCGACGGCGGGACTCAAAACACTTCCTCCCTCAAACACGCGTCGTATCGCCCTCCTGATTTCGGAGGGGGAGGAGTCCTTGCGCAGATAACCATGCGCTCCGGCGCGCAGGCTCTCGAGCACGTACTCGTCCTGATCGTGGATGCTGAGCACGAGAACCTTGGTGTCCGGCACGTCAGTGCGAAGCCGCGCGACTACTTCGAGCCCTGAGATTCCCGGCATCGAAAGATCGAGGACGACGACATCTGGCTGGAAGCGGTCAACGAGAACGAGCGCCTCACCTCCGTCACTCGCTTCGCCGACGACCTCCAAGCCTTCGTCAGTCGACAACACGTGACGAATGCCCTCGCGTACGACGGCATGGTCGTCCACGATGAGCACCCGGATGCGTTTCGTCGCGCGATCAGGTCGCATGATTCAATGGCAGGCGCACAACGACAGAAGCTCCCACGTTAGGCGGCGCCTCGAGCGTCACCGAGCCATTGAGCGCGCCGATGCGCTCGCGCATGCCCGAGAGGCCGATCCCTGCCTGACGCGGTGAGGTATCGTTAGCGGGCAGCGCACTGAAACCGCGGCCGTTGTCTTCCACGCGGAGGACGACCTCGCCGTTCACAGCGGCCAGTTTCACTGAAACCGCTGAAGCGTGAGCGTGCCGCACGACGTTGGATAGCGCTTCTTGTAAGGCGCGAAAGAGAGCGAGACCGACATCGTGCGATACGACGAGTGAGTCGGGAGCATCGAACTCGATCTTGAGCTCTGATTGCTCTGCGAAGCTGCGCACGAGCGCGCGTAGTGCCGGGACGAGTCCAAGGTCGTCCAACAATGGCGGACGCAGATGCACCGCGACGCTGCGGATGCTGCGGATGCCGTCGTCGACGAGGGTGAGCATGCGATCGACGCGCGGGACGAGCGCCTGCGGCGCCACTTCGCGCAACGTTCCCAGGTGCAGCTTCACGGCAGCCCACACCTGCGCGGTTTGATCGTGCAATGCGAGCGCGACGCGGCGTCGTTCTTCTTCATGCTGCTGGACCATACGTGCCGAGAGCAACTCCAGCTCACGCGTTCGTGCAACGAGGTTCGCGTTCAGCCGCTCGAGGAGTCTGTCGATGTTCGCATCCGCATGACGTTCCGGTGGGTGCTCACCAGAAATCGCGAGCAGCGTGCGAAGTCCTTGATCCAGTTCCTCCATTACGAGGATGACGATTCCGATACTCGTCGCGAGCACGAAGAAGACGTCGAGGTAATAGCCCCACGGATTCCACGCGCCACGCGCGCGCAGCAGCGGATAGTCGAGGTGATGAACACCCCACGTGAACAGGACGCCGGCCAGCAGCGCGGCACCGCGCGAGCCGGTGGCGCGCCAGTGTTTGAAAAAAACAAAGCCGGCCCAGAGCGTCGCGAGACTGAGAAAGAGGACCGCAGGCCCGGCCGCGAGAAAGAAGTTGTCCAACCGATAGATCGCGACGTACGACCACACGACTGGAAAGGCGAGCGCGAAGACGTACCACCAGCGCCACTGCGTGCGCTGTGAAAAGGCGAGCGCGCTCCAGAGCAGCGCCAGCGCCGTCCAACCCGTTAGGATCTGATGCGCGAAGAGCCATGCACTCGCGCCCGTCGTCAGAAATAAGACAATGCAGCCGATGCGCAGGGCGTACGCGCACCAGGCGATCGACAGCCAGCGGAAGTAATCGCGGCGGTATTTCTGAAAGAGGTACGCGCACAACGCCGCGATACCGAGCGTGACGACAGCCTGCAGAAGCGCAGCGTTGAGCTCGGAGAGGGATGCGATTGTGGGGGTCATCTCACCGCCGTCAGCCTAACGAGCCAGCCTCGCCCTCTCGAATGCGCGAAGGAGTGCCCGGCGAGTGAGCACGCGCGCGAGCTGACGGCGGTAGGCAGGCGAGGCGTGGACATCGCCTGTGGCCGTAACGTCTGCTGCAGCGATCTCGCCGGCCGCACGTGCAGCGGCGTCATCGATGGGCCGCCCCACCAACGAGTTTGCAGCGCGTTGCATGCGCTCGGCGCCGGCGCCGGGATTCACGAGTGTGATTCGCGCAGCGCGGCAGACGCCCGTTTCGTCGACGGTGACGCCGGCGGCGACGCCCAGCAACGCGAAGTCCCCATGCCGGCGCGCCATCTCTTCGAAGGCGTAGCCGGTGCGTTCTGCAATTGCAGGAATCTCCACTGTCGTGAGAAGCTCGCCGGTTTGTAACGCGGTTGCAAAGAGGCCCGTGAAAAACTCATCCGCGGAGAGCCAGCGCTCAGCGCGCTTGCTGCAAAGGCGGAGGCGCGCGCCTAACGTGATCATCACGGCCGGCAGCTCGGCGGCCGGTTCCGCGTGAGCCAGGCTGCCCCCCACCGTGCCGCGGTTGCGGATCTGAGGATGCGCGACGTGCGGCATCGTCTCGACGACGAGCGGCGCGAATTGCTTAACGAGCGCATCGCGCTCCAGAACGCGCTGCCGCGTCATGGCGGCGATGCGGATTCCGCCATCGGGCGCTCGCGTGATCCCCTGGAGCGCATCTATATGATTGAGGTCGATCAGTGCTGCGGGTCGCGCGAGGCGGAAGTTCAGCAGCGGGATCAGACTCTGTCCGCCGGCCAAGGGTTTGGCGTCGTCACCGTAGTCGGCCAGGAGGGACAGCGCCTGGTCGACCGAGTCCGCGACGTGATACTCGAACGGAGGCGGCTTCACCGGGCTCGAGGCTCCTGCCGTGCGGCCTCGAGCAATTCGTACAATCGGCTCGGGCTCAACGGGATCTCGAGAATTTCGAATCCCCCCCCCGGCTGCGCGAGCGCATTCTCAACGGCCTGCGCGAACGCCGCTCCAACGGGGATTGCTCCCGCTTCGCCGACTCCCTTCATGCCTAACGGATTGAGCGGCGAGGGTGTCTCGATATGCACGGTCTCGATCGGCGGCACCTCGAGTGCCGTGGGCAGCAGGTAGTCCATGAAGGACGCCGAGGTGAGCTGCCCGTTGCCGTCGTAGGAAAGCTTCTCGTAGAACGCGTTGCCGATACCTAACGCGACACCGCCGTGGATCTGGCCTTCGACGATCAGCGGATTGATCACATTGCCGCAGTCGTGCGCGACGACGTAGCGCAGGATACGCACGTTCGCCGTTTCCGGATCGACCTCCACGACCATTGCGTGCACGCCGTTCGCCGTGCTGCCGCGCTCAGGTCCGAAGTACGATGTGGCCTCGAGGCCCGGCTCGGTCCCGGGTCGCACGGCGCCGCGCAGCGGGTTGGCTTTCTGAGCCAGCTCACCGAGCGAGATGGCACGCGACGGCGAGCCGCGCACGTAGGCGCGGCCGCCATCGAGCACGATGTCGTCGGGGGCCGCTTCGAACAGCTCGCTGGCGAGCCTAACGACTTTGTCACGAACGCGCGTGGCCGCGGCATGGGTAGCGGATCCCGCGACAACGGCGCCACGACTGGCGAACGTGCCGGTGCCCCAATGCATCTCGCGCGTATCGCCGGTGATGACGCGCACGTCGGCCGGCGCAAGTCCCAGCTGATCGGCGACAATCTGCGCGAAGGAGGTGAAGTGACCTTGACCCTGCGTCCCGACGCCTGTGGCGAGCGTCACGGAGCCGTTAGGGTCGACGCGCACGCGCGCGCCCTCGTACGGCCCAATGCCCGTTCCTTCGACATACGACACGACGCCAATACCCAGATGACGCCCCTCAGCGCGCAACTTGGGCTGGTCTTCCACGAAGCGATCGTACTCGATGAGTTTGATCGCTTCCTCCATGGCCGGCGCATAGTTCCCGCTGTCGTACGTGAGCGGCGCCATGTCCTGATAGAGGATCTCGTAGTTGTAGGGGAATGCGTTAGGCGGGATGTAATTGCGTCGTCTGATCTCTACTGGTGAGATCCCGAGCTCGCGCGCCGCGAAATCGAGCAGACGCTCCATCACGAAGACGCCGTGCTGCCGCCCGGCACCGCGCACCGGCGTGACGATCGTCTTGTTCGTGAAGACGACGGTGAATTCGCTCTCGTACGCGGGAACTTCGTACGGCCCGAGCAGCGTGCACTGCGCGTTGATGGGAACTGTCAATCCGTACGGATCGTATGCCCCTGTGTCGTGCAGAAAGCTGTCGCGAATGCCCAGGATGCGGCCGTCTTTATCGACAGCGATCTCGGC
Source organism: uncultured Gemmatimonadaceae bacterium (assembly GCA_967720205.1). Classification (GTDB taxonomy): domain Bacteria; phylum Gemmatimonadota; class Gemmatimonadetes; order Gemmatimonadales; family Gemmatimonadaceae; genus DASYRX01. The sequence goes on from CBQVAZ010000181.1 coordinate 5,761, forward strand.
GTCATGAATCTGCTCACGCTCCTGCGTCGTTCCGACGAAATTCTCGGAGCGGTCTTCGATCCACTTGATGGGACGACCGAGCTGCATGGCAATCCACGGGATGAGCAGCTCCTCGGGATAGAACATGATCTTGGGGCCGAAGCCGCCACCGATGTACGGCGCGATCACGCGTACCTGCGACTCGGAGAGCCCAAACGAGCTGGCCAACGCGTTGCGCACGGGGATCGGCGCCTGCGTCGTGTCCCAGACGGTGAGCTCGTTCGCGCGCGCGTCCCAGTTGGCGATCACTCCACGGTTTTCGATCGCGGCCGCGGCACCGCGATCGTAACGAAAGCGGCGCGCAATCACACAGGCCGCTGCCTCGCGCGCCTTCGCGTAGTCGCCACGCCGCTGAGCGACATGAGCGGCCAGGTTGGAAGGCAGGTCGTCATGCACCAGCGGCGCGTTAGGCGCCAGCGCGGCGTCAAGGTCCACGACGGCGTCGATCGGATCCGCGTCGACGACGACGAGCTCCGCGGCGTCCTCGGCGACATAGCGCGATGACGCGACGATCACCGCGATCGGCTCGCCGACGAAACGCAGCTTTCCTTTGGCGAGCGGCGTTTGTGTGCGGGCGTTGAACGTCGACCCTGGAATTGGAGGCGGCGGTACCAGCACGGGCCCGGGCTTCATGAGCGCGCCCAGATCGTCCGCCGTGTACACCGCGGTGACGCCGGGATGCGCGCGAGCGCCCGCGACGTCGACACGCAACAACCTGGCGTGCGCGTGCATGCTGCGCACGATCGCCACGTGCAGCATGTCCGGAAGCGAGAAGTCGTCGATGAAGAGCGCTTCGCCGCGCAGCAGCCGTGGATCCTCCGTGCGCAGTACGCGCTGACCGAACTGACGCGTGCTCACGCGCTTTTGCTCGACGTCATCTTTTCGGCCGCGAGGCGAGCGGCTGCGACGATGTTATGGTAGCCGGTGCAGCGGCAGAGGTTTCCCGAGAGTGCGTGGCGGATGTCGTCCTCGTTAGGCTTCGGATGCTCGCGCAGGAAGGGAA
>CBQVAZ010000182.1:0-6762 GCA_967720205.1 uncultured Gemmatimonadaceae bacterium
CAACAGGAAGCCTGTGCTACAGGCGTCGTGCTTGAAGGGGAGGCCGCGTGCGTCTACGTTTGCTCGCCAATGCCCATCGCGCCGCGCATTCCCAGCGTCGGTCAAACCGCGCCGGACTTCACGCTGCCATCGTCCAGCAACACGCCGGTCGCGCTTTCGGCGCTGCGCGGAAACAACGTGCTGCTGGCCTTTTTCCCGCTCGCGTTTTCCTCGACGTGCACGGCTGAGATGTGCGCCTTTCGCGATGATTTCGATCAATTCGCGCGTGATGACGTTAGCGTCTTCGGCATCAGCGTGGATTCGCATCACGCGCTGCGCGAATTCAAAGCGATGCACAAGATGCAGGTCGAACTGCTGAGCGACTTCAAACGCGAAGTGACAATCCAGTACGGCTTGCTTCACACCGAGCGCTTCTATTCGAACCGCGCCTACTTTCTCATCGACAAGAGCGGCGTGATCCGCTGGGCTTATGTCGAGGAAACGCCGGGCACGCGGCGAGAGAACGCGGAGATTCTGGCGGAAATTGCCAAGCTGTCCTGACGCCTAACGTCACGATCGGTATGCATGATCCGATCGAGCTGCTGGCCCGCGACGATAAGTGGTATCTCGGTTGCGGCGACGGCATCATCTTCGCCCCGCCGTTCGCGCAATGGCTCGACGCGCCGGGTTTCTGGGATGAAGCCACATTCTATCAGTACGCCTTCGGTCCGCTCTACACCGTTGCGTTCCTCGATCATGAGGGGAGGGAGCTGCGCGCCGAGCTGCGCGAGCGCCGCTGGACGCCGGCCGAGCTGACCTGTCGTTATGAGCTGAGCGGCGGAGTCGAGGCGTACGAGGTTCGCACCGTGCAGCCCGGCGGGGTCTTTGTGTCCGAGTGGCGGCTGCACGCCGATGTGCCGATGACCCTGCACGCCGTGGCATGGACAGTCCAGGACTCGGATGTGCTCGACGTCGCGTCCGTCAAGTGGGACGGCTCCGCGTTAGGCTTCGTGCACGAGGCACGTGATCGACGCAACGTTCCGTTGCGCATACGCGCGGAGCTGACATGTCTTGGCGGAGTCACGAGCTGGAGCGCCTCGTTCAGCGCGCGAACCGCCGTGCAGCCGCACTGGCACTTCGCGCCTTTTGCGGAACAGTGGCGCCAGGAAGCGCTGCCATCGCGCCTGAGGGCCTCGACGTCGCAGGACGGGCAGATGTACGGCGCCGTGCACCGCGCGCTGGCCCGTGGAATGACCGATATGCAAGTCACATTCGCGATGCGCCTAACGGCCGATGCGGGGGGCCTGACAGCCGGAGTGCGGCCGCGGGCATACACACCGCGCTCCAGCGCGGCCGTGGGCAGTGGATATGCCACGTTAGGCGGCGCCAGCCGGCGCCGCTGGCAGGACATGTTCGACCTGGCGCCACGCTTCGCGTGCTCCGATCCGTACTTCGAGCGCTACTACTGGTACCGCTGGTACGGTCTCTGGTTGAACGCGATCGCGCCGGGCGTCGGCATGTATCGCTACCCGACGACATGTGAGGGCATCGGCGCGTTCCATGCGCCCATGGCCGCGAGCGCCGCGTGTCACGTTCGTGAATTGCGCTGGCTTTCCGATCCTGACCTCGCTCGCGGTGTGTTGCGAACGATGTTCGGCCACCAGCGGCAGGACGGAGCGCTGCGCGGCCGCGTCTACGTGAACCACGTTTCCGAGACCGACTTCTATCACTCGGACTGGGGCGGAGCGTTTCAGGCGCTGGACGCCATCGCACCTGACCGGGCATTCCTGACGGAGCTGTACCCTCAGATGGCGCGCTATGCGGAGTGGCTGCTGGCGACGCGCGATCGCGAGAAGACCGGCATGATCGACGTGTTGGATCAGTATGAAACAGGACACGAGTTCATGTCGCGCTACCTGGCTGTCGACCCTAACGCGGATCTCTACGGATGGGAGAACCGGCTGCAGCTGAAAGGCGTCGATGCCACAGTGTACGCGTACGGGCTGCTGCGCACATTGCAGAAACTCGCGCCCGAGGTGGCACCTAACGACGTTGTCGAGTGGGGGAAGGCGGCGGATCGCATCGCCCGCGCCGTGCGAGAGCGGATGTGGGATCCGGCCGCGGAGCTTTTTTGCGATGTCAACCCGGCGACGGGGCAGCGCACGGGCGCGCGCGCCGCCGTCGGGTTCTATCCCTACATGACTGACATCGCGCAGGACGGCCACGCTGGAGGCCTGCTGCGCACGTTGCTCGATCCATCGCTCTTCTGGACGACATACCCGGTGCCGTCTTCGGCGCTGTCGGATCCGCTCTTCAGTCCGTCCGCGGAGTGGAAAGGGAAGCGGCAGGCCCGAGCCTCGAACGGCCGCGTGTGGCCGACGATCAACTCGCACATCGTCGATGCGTTAGGCAATTGGGCGACGCCGCAACGGCCACAACTGCGCAACGCGGCCGCGCACCTTCTGCGCCGCTTCATTCACATGATGTTCTCGGGCGGCGACGTCGCGCACCCCAACTGCTTCGAGCACTACAATCCATTTACCGGGGCGCCATCCGCCTATCGCGGTATCGACGACTACCAGCGATCCTGGGTCGCCGATCTGATCCTGCAGTATGTCTGCGGGCTGCGTCCGGATGCGAAGGGCCTCACGGTCGACCCGCTGCCGTTCGATATCGACATGGCCGAGTTGCACGATGCGAAGATCGCGGGCCATTCGGTCTCGGTGCGAGTCGATCGCGAGTCGTATTCAGTCGTCATCGACGGAGATACCGACCGCCGCGCGTTAGGGGAGCCACTGCGCATCGACTGGAGCTGACAGCAGCTGTCTGCTGTCGCCGTGCGGGCTGACGGCTGTCAGCAGCTTGTGCAGCGCTCGGGCGGCCATAAGAGGTGCAACTATAGAGAGGCCCCCACGCTCGTGACTTTTGGATGGGGCAATCGGTCAATCTGTCCGAGGGTGGGTATCTCCTCCCTCGCGACCAGATCCCATGACCCAGTCCTCACTGCCAATGGTCTCTTCGCCGCTCGCCGTCGTGGCAGATGTCGCCGCGCGGCTAGCGACGCCTGAGCCGCTCGACGCCCGCCTAACGGCGACGCTCGCGATTCTGCGAGATGCGTTGGGCGCGACGTCGTGCGCCATATGGCAGGCCGACGGCGCGGGAATGCTGCGTCGTGCGATCGTCGGTGAGAACGATGCCGCGGCACCGCCCACGCTCGAACCACGCGACGGAGATTCGACCACGGGTCCCTTCGTGCGCCGGCTTGTCGCGCACCAGCGGAACCTCGGCGCGCTCGTCATCGATGCGCCGGCCATGTCCGTCGATGCGCAGCTCCTGGCATCGACGATCGCGCGGCTGCTGGCTCCCGAGCTGGCGCGCGACGAGGAGATCACTCGCCTGCGCATCGAAATCGACGATCAGTCCAAGCGTTTGGAGAACGAACGCCGCTTCACCGAAAAGATCATCGATTCGCTTCCCGTCGGTCTCTATGTGATCGATCGCGAGTATCGCGTGCAAGCGTGGAACCGCAAACGCGAGACCGGTATGCAGGGCGTGTCCCGCGAAGAAGCCTTAGGCCGGACGATCTTCGAGGTGCTGCATCGCCAGCCGGCCGAGATGCTGCGCCGCGAATTCGACGAAGTGCTGCGCACCGGGCGCCTGCAGCAGTACACGCTCGAGTCGCGCGCCACGGGTGAGGTGCGGACGTACCGGATCACGAAGATTCCGATGCGATTGGGTGACGCCGGGATCACGCACGTCATCACGATCGGCGAAGACATCACAGACTGGCGCGAAGCTCATGACAGGTTCGCGCAGACTGAAAAGCTCGCCGCTATCGGTCAACTCGCGGCCGGCGTCATGCACGAAATCAACAATCCGCTCGCCACGATCGCCGCCTGCGGAGAGAGCCTCGCCTTGAGGCTGGACGACGTGCGCGCCACAGGCAGCGAGCTCGTGCCGCAGTGCGACGAGTACCTCACGATCATCGATAACGAGGTCCAACGCTGCAAACGCATTATCGAAGGCCTGCTCGAGTTCAGCCGCAGCTCGCCGCGGACGAAGATGGCTGTCTCGCTCAATGCAGTCATCGAGCAAACGCTGTTTCTGCTGAAACACCATGCGCGATTCAAGCGAGTCCCGATCGAGTTGCTGCTCGATCCCGAGCTGGCGCTCGTCAATGCCAACACGGAGCAGCTGGTGCAGGTGTTCATGGCACTTCTGCTCAATGCCGCCGACGCTGGCGAGGACAACTCACCGCTGGTAATCCGCACACGCCCCGGGATCGCACCTAACGAGCGCGTGGTGGCGGAAATCATCGATCGCGGACACGGCATCCCGCGCAGCGAACTCGGAAAGATCTTCGAGCCGTTTTATACGACGAAACCCCCCGGAAGGGGGACGGGTCTCGGCCTCTCCATCTGCTACGGTATCGTGAGTGATCACGGCGGTCGCATCGAGGTCGACTCCGCGCTCGGCGCCGGTAGCACTTTCCGGATGCTCTTTCCTGAAGCGGAGGAGCCCGAATGATGCTGCGCCCGATCCGCGTGCTTATCGGAGAGGACGAGCAGGCGCTCGGCACTCTGCTGCGTGACTTCCTCACACAGCGCGGCTGCGACGCGACCCTAACGCTGACGGGTGACGCGACGCTGGAGGCGCTCAGGGCCCAGGCATTCGACGTCGCCGTGCTCGACGTGACGATGCCGGGCATCGACGGCCTGGAGATTCTGCGTCGCTTGCGTGAGGAAGCCGATCCGCCCGAAGTCGTCGTCGTGACCGGCAACCGCACGGTGGAACCGGCAATCGCGTCGGTGCGGCTCGGCGCGTACGATTATCTGACCAAGCCATACCGCATGGCCGACATCGAGGTGCTCGTTAGGCGAGCCTTCGAGAAACGCGAGCTGGCGCGCGAAAACACGCTGCTGCACAACAGACTCGCGCAGCTGGATCCGCTCCCTGAAATCGTGACGCAGGACCCGCGCATGCAGGACGTGCTCGCGCTTGCCGCCAAAGTCGCCAAAAGCGATGCGCCGGTGCTCATCACGGGAGAGTCGGGTACGGGCAAGGAGCTCATCGCGCGCGTGCTGCATCGACTCTCCGGCCGCGGCGACGGCCGCCTCGTCGATCTCAATTGCGAGGCGCTGGCAGGTGCGACGATCGAGACCGAATTGTTCGGCTACGAGAAGGGCGCCTTCTCCGGCGCCGACGGGCGCAAGACGGGACTCATCGAACTCGCCGCAGGCGGAACGCTCTTTCTCGACGAGATCTGCGGGCTGGAGTCGCGTCTCCAGGGGACGCTGCTTCGGGCGCTCGAGCAAAGCGCATTCTTCCGAGTCGGCGGCACTCAGCAGGTCGATGTCCGGGCGCGCATCGTCGCCGCAACGAACCGGTTGATAGGCGCCGAGGTCGAGGCTGGACGTTTCCGCAAGGATCTCTACTACCGCATCAACACGATCACACTGGCACTACCGCCTTTGCGCGAGCGACCGACTGACATCCTTCTCCTCGCGGACCACTTCCTCAAGCAGACAAAGGCGACTGGACGCGACAGTCCACCGCGCTTGAGTGAGAGCGCTCGTGAGGCACTGGCCCGCTATCGCTGGCCGGGCAACGTGCGCGAGCTGCGTAACGTCATCGAACGCGCATCGCTGCTAGCCACAGACGGCGTCGTGACGCTTGCAGATCTCCCGCTAGGCGGTGCAGCGGGACCGCGCGCGCCGACGCCAGCAGAGTTGCTCACTCTTGGGGAGCTTGAACGCCGCCACATCGAGCGCGTTCTGACAGACGTGCAATGGCACCAGGGTCGCGCCGCGGTGATACTCGGCATATCGTCTAAGACGTTGTATCGAAAGATCCGCGAGTACGGATTCAGACGCCCGCGTGCGCATAGCGGCTCGGCCTTGACCGACTCCGGAGAATCCCCCTAGGAGCCACCAGCGGCACGCGATGAACGTCCTCGTTATAGAAGATGATCCAACAGTAGGCAGTTTCGTAAAACGAGGATTCGAAGAGCAGCGCTGGGGGGTGGAGCTGGTCGCGAATGGAGAAGAAGGGGAATCCCTCGCTGCGGGCGATGCGTTCGACATCGTGATCCTCGACATGCGGCTCCCGGGCAAGTCCGGCCTCGATGTTTTGAGATCGCTGCGCGGCCGAGGCTTCGAGAAGCCGGTGTTAGTTCTGACGGCGCAGGACGCCGTCGACGCCAAGGTGCAGACGCTCCGCGCTGGCGCTGATGACTATGTCACGAAGCCATTCGCGTTCGAGGAGCTCTTGGCCCGCGCCGAGGCTCTAACGCGGAGGCCACGCGCGCTTGCGTCGAGCGCGCTGAAGGTGGCGGATCTCGAGCTCAATCGGGATACGCATGAGGTACGGCGGAACGGGAAGCTGATCGAGCTGACGCCCAAGGAGTACGCCGTTTTGGAGTACCTGATGCGCCACGCCGGCAAAGTGATGAGCCGGACGTTGATCACCGAGTACGCCTGGGGGTATCACTTTGACCCAGGGACAAACATCGTGGACGTTGTGATCAATCACTTGCGCAAGAAAGTGGACGCGCACGTCGACAAGAAGTTGATCGGGACCGTACGCGGCGTCGGCTACGTCGTTCGAGGATAGGCCCGCATGGCTTCGATCCGGGCACGCCTAACGACTGCGTACGCCGGGGCTCTGCTTGCCTCGGTGGTCGTCTTTGCCGCCGTTGTATATGGAGCGCGCAGTACGCGGGCAGCCAGAGAGTTGGAAGATCAAGCCGTGCAGCGCGGCGATCTCGCGGTGCTGATCCTGCGT
>CBQVAZ010000183.1:0-6746 GCA_967720205.1 uncultured Gemmatimonadaceae bacterium
GATCGTGTAGATCTCGCGTCGGCCGTGATCCACGAGGTCGTGATAGCCTTGCATGATCGCCTCCATCTCCTTCATGTCGTCGTCACTGCTGCCAATGTTCATGAAGGCCTCGAGACTCTCGGTCTCGACCTCCATAACGATCGTCCAAAAACGCTCGGCGCTCACGTCGGTGAGGATGCGCATCTTTCCCACGCCCTTCTTCTCGCTGAGCTTTGACATCGCGAGCGCCTTCTCTACCATCGGGCGCACCTTGCCTGGTTTGCAGTACATGATGTCGCGGATGAGCAGCATGAGTTCTCCGTGGTGGGCGACGCGAGTAGCACCAGTTCGAAACGCTATCGCTCGTCCTAAGGGCGTGGCAAGTCAGCCGTTGCGGCGTCTTCAAGGCCGTCGGCGAGTGCCTCGATATCAGCGTCTTCGACGTGCGCCAGACGGCTGCGACCGAGAAAGTGGTTGCCGTCAACCTGCGGATCGAAAGCACCGTTCGCAAAAACGGCCGTCCGCTGACGAACGACGCCGTGCACTTCTGGACGTTCAACGAGAACGGACAGATCGCGCGCTATCGTCACTTCAACGACACGGCGGCAGAGCTCGCGGCCTGGCGCGACTGATCTCGCGCCAAAGTCAGCCGACGCAGCAAGTCAAGCGCTAGGCCCGAGCGCGTCCGCGCGATATCGTGACGTCATACGCAAAGACGTCACGCATGAAATCGCATAACGGTCGTAGCAGGGGCCCGCGCTTGGAGCGCATCAAGGCGTCTCCGCAGTTCAACGGCCAGACATTCGTCAACACACATCCCGTCGCCGCAGGGTTCAAACCGGGCGTCGAGCGGCCGACGATGCGCGATTTCCTTTGCGGCGGCGTACGTCGCGTTCCCACCGGCCCGCTCCCGCTCGTCGATCCGCGAGAGGAGTGGAGCAAGAAACCCGATAGCGGCCTTCGCGTAACGTGGTTCGGCCACTCGTCGCTGTTGATCGAGATAGACGGCGTTAGGCTCCTCACGGATCCTGTCTGGGGGCAGCGCGCGTCTCCCCTTCCCTTCGCCGGTCCCAAACGCTTCCACCCGCCCGTCGTGCGACTGGCAGCGCTTCCTCCGATCGACGCCGTGATCATCTCGCACGACCATTATGATCATCTCGATTCGCCGACGATTCACGCTCTCGCAAAGACGCACGTTCCGTTTGTCACCTCGTTAGGTGTCGGCGCGCGCCTCGAGCGTTGGCATGTCGCTGCCGAGCGGATCACTGAGCTCGACTGGTGGGAGGCGACAGACGTGAAAGGAATCAGGATCACGGCTGCTCCGGCGCAGCACTTCTCTGGCCGCGGACTCAAAGACCGCAACTCGACGCTGTGGTCGTCCTTTCATCTGCAGGGTCCCAAGCATTCGTTCTTCTACGGCGCCGACAGCGGCCTAACGGGAGAGTATTCGGATATTGCCCAAAAGTTCGGGCCCTTCGACGCGGTGGCTTTGGAGATTGGTGCCTATCACCCGGCGTGGGGCGACATTCACTTGGGGCCTAACAACGCAATCGAGGCGCGCGCGCAATTGGCCAGCGGCGCATTCCTTCCGATTCACTGGGGGACGTTCAACCTCGCGATGCACGCGTGGGACCAGCCGATCGAAACCGTATTCAGCCTCGCCCCGTCCCATGGCATTCAGCTTCTCACCCCGCGGCTCGGCGAGCCGCTGGAACCCGACCGCGCCGATCGCCCCGACCCGTGGTGGCGCTCGGTGACCGCTGACGGCGCGGCGCCAAGCAATGAACAGCAGGTCTCTCAGATCAGCGACGAGCCAGTCGAAAACCTCGCGGACTGAATCGCCAGCAACTCGCGATCTGGACGCGCGAATGAAATCGCTGTAGTGCTATGCCTAGCCGCGGCAGGTCGCGTCTCGCGAGGAGTGAGCATGGAGCTCTCGCTGTTCGTTGCCGGCGTCATTGCGTTTAAGAGCCTAACGCGGGAGCTGCCCGGCTTCTGTGATCGTCGCCGGTCGTATCAATTGAGGAAACGCCGGCCCGCGGCATGACGGCGCAGCGTTCGCCCGACCTTCTCGTACTCGGAGGCGCGATGCGTAGTGGCACCACGCTGCTTCAGCACCTGCTCGACAGCCATCCGCAGGTTTGTTTGATGGCGCTGGAGCTTCGCGCGCTGCGCTACGCCGAACTCGCCACCTGGACGCACATAACGGCGGTCCTCAAGCACTTCTCCAGTGCACGCGACAGCATGCGTCACAAGCAGTTTCGCGGCCAGGTCTATCGCTACCTCCGGCACATCCTGCGTGGCTTCAGATTGAACGACGTCGTTACGGTGGACCGCATGCACAGCGCCCTCTCCGTTGCGCTAGCGGACGCGGACGCGTTGTACGTGGGCGACAAGTATCCGGACTACGTGCTGCATTACCATCAGTTCATTCATCGACCGAATACTCGCTGCGTGTTCACGTATCGCGACCCACGAGATATGGTGGCGTCGCTTGTGGAGCGGATCCAGCGCGGGCCATGGCAGGGCCGCAGGTGGGCTAAGAAATACGATACAGTCGACAAGGCGACCGACTACTGGCTCCACGTCATGCAGGTGCTGTGCGATGTGCAGCGCCTGGAGACAAACGCGGTGGCCATTCGTTATGAGGATCTGGTTCTGCGAACGCCGGAGACGATCGGGCGCATCGCACGGCACCTGCAGTTGCAAGCCGACGGATTCGACGCCCGCCTGCCAGATTCATCGAGTATTGGTCGATATCGCAAACGGCTCACTCAAGGTCAGGTGGAAGCCATTGAACGTCGTGCCGGACCGATGATGGAAATTTGGGGGTACGCTCCAGGCTATGCCTAACGCGCGAGCCCCGCGCCTTTCCCTGATCGTCCTGACAGTCGACTTCGCGACGATCCGTCGCCTCGTCGAGCATCTCAGCGCGCAGACGATCGCCGAGGATGTAGAGCTCGTTGTCGTCTGCCAGACGCCGAAAGCCCTCGCGTTTCCGGCCGGAGCGGCGGACGTTCTTGCGCGCGTCACGGTTGTAGAGTGTTCCCTTCTCCCGTTAGGAAACGCGCGTGCGGCCGCGGTGCACGCCGCCTCGGCTCCGATCATCGTGCTTGGTGAGACGCATGCATTCCCTGCCCCTAACTGGGCCGAGCAGCTGATTCATGCTCACGACGGGCTGTGGCACGCAGTCGCGCCGGGCATGGTAAACGGAAACCCGCAGACAGCGCGAAGCTGGAGCGGCTTTCTCATGGATTACGGTCGTTGGCTGGCGGAGCATCCCGCGTCCGAGATCGCTGAACCCCCGGCATATAACGCGTCCTGGAAGCGCTCGGCGCTACTCGCCCTCCAGGAGCGCCTGCCGCTGATGCTGGAGCCTGGAGGTGCGCTCGACTTGCAGCTTGCCGGCAGAGACGCTGCCTTCCGCCACGCGCCTAACGCACGAGTCGCGCACCTCAACATCGCGCGGCCAGGCGCGTGGGGCGCGGAGCGCTATTGGGGCGGCCGTCTGTTTGGCGCGCGACGATGCCGCGCATGGCCGCTCGCCCGGAGGCTCGTCTATTTTGGTGGTTCCCTGCTCGTGCCACTGATCCGTTTCCTGCGAACGCGAACCGCGATCGAGCTAGCGCGGAACGGACGCGAGCTCCCGAGAGGAACTGTGGCCGCGGTGGCCGGCGGATGCCTTCTCTGGGCGTTAGGCGAGGCCGTGGGCTACATCGCGGGCGAGGGTCCCTCGGAGGCGCGCATGCTCGAGTACGAGCTGCACAAAGAGCGATACGCATGAGTCTTCAGCTCTCCTACGTTGTCGTGACCGACACGTTCGCAACGATCCGCGACGTCGCGCGTGCGGTCCGCGCGTCGTCCATGGCGGCCGACGTTGAGCTGGTCGTCGTGTGTCCCTCCGAACGAGAGCTCGGGCTCGACGCTTCCGAGACGACTGGAATCGGCGCTGTCCGCATCGTCGAGTTCGGTGCTGTCATCCCGCTCTCTCCCCCGCGCGCCGCGGGTATCCGGGCTGCGACCTGCGAGCTCGTCTTCGTTGGCGAAACGCATTCGTTTCCGACGGAAGGCTGCCTGGAAGCTCTGGTCGCCGCGCACCGAAGCGGCGATTACGCCGCGGTGACACCGGTGATCGAGAACGCCAACCCGGAGAAGGCGCTGAGCTGGGCGGGTCTCATGCTGACGTATCGGCACTGGCTCGAACCGGCGGCACGCGAGGACATCGACGTGCTCTCGACGTACAATGCGTGCTTTCGTCGGGAAGCGCTCGTCGAGTTCGGTGATCGCCTAACGGCAATGCTCGACTACGGGAGCGGCCTCGATGTTATGCTCCGCGCAGGCGGCGGACGCTTCCTCATGGAGCCGGCCGCGCGTCTCATGCACCTGAATATCGCCGCGCTCAGCGGCTGGTTGCCGGAGCGGTTCTTGTCGGGGCGATTCTGGGCGACTGCGCGGTCGCGAAACTGGTCGTCAGCGCGTCGTCTCGCCTACGTGCTCGGAGCGCCACTGATTCCGATCATGATTGCCGGCCGAGCAATTCGGTCGAAGCAGTGGGCCCATTACCAGCAACGGATGCCACGTGGGACGATGGTCCTCGTCATCCTTTCTGCTGTCGCAACAGCGGCGGGAGAGCTGGCAGCATACGTCGCAGGCGAAGGGCGCACACCGATCTCACTGGCCGAGTACGAGCTCCACCGCGCCCGGTATCTCTAGATGAATGCGCCTCTGAGGATCGGAGTGATCGGCTGCGGCGCCATCGCAACCGCCGTCCATCTACGCGTGCTGCGTCGGTTGCGCGCCGTGCGGGTCACGGCGCTCGCGGATCCGGCGCCGGAGGCGCGTGTGCGGGCGGGCCGGCTCGTTCGCGGCGCCGCGCTTCTTACAGGCGCTGACGAGCTGCTCGAGCGCAGCGACGTGGACGCGGTCGTGGTGGCGGCTCCGAGCGGACTGCACGCGCCGATCGCCCTAACGACGCTGCGAACCGGTCGCCACATCTATCTCGAGAAGCCGATCGCGACGACGCTCGAGGACGGCCGTCGAGTAGCCGCCGCGGCGCGCGATGCCGGCGTGGTTGCCGCTATTGGCTACAATTGGCGCTTTCAGCCCTTGGTGGTCCGAGGCCGCGAGCTTCTCCGCGCTGGCACTATCGGTGAGGTACGGGCCGTTCATACTGTGTTCTGTGAGCCAGCGCCCGTCACTGCTCAGGGCTGGAGAGCGCACCGCAGCGAAGGCGGCGGCGTTCTGCTGGATCTCGGCTCGCATAACTTCGACTTGATCAGCTGGTTGCTCGATGCACGGATCGAGCGTGTGGAAGCGGCAGTCAGTTCCATCGCTACCGAACATGATTCGGCGCTCGTTAGGCTCTACTTGGGGGACGGTGTTATTGCATCGTCGTTCTTCTCGTTGCGTGCCTGCCGGGCGCACTCGCTGGAGTTCATTGGCGAGCGGGGGGTGTTGCGCATCGACCGTTTAGCGCGCACGCTTTCGCTCCTGGGCACGCGCGCGCGCACGAGCACCGTTGCCCTGACGTCTTGGCGCCTGCGATCACTCGTGCGGCCGCGAAGCGAGCCATCCTGGAGCACTGCGCTGCGAGCGTTCGTTGCCAAGATCTGCGGTGCCGCGGTTGAGCTGCCGACGTTCGACGACGGCCTGAGAAGCCTCGAGATCGTAATTGATGCCGAGCGCTCTGCCGGCGTACGCTGAATGCGTATCCTGCTGGTGACCGACTGGCCGGAAGCCGGTGGCGGCGTCGAGACCTACGTCACAATCCTCTCCCGTGGGCTGCGAGAGGCAGGCGATGACGTGCGGCTCCTCACAAGCAGCGTCGGCGGCGGTACGGCTGTCGCGGATTACGTCGCCTTCGGTTCGCGCAATCCTGTGCTCCAGAGTGTGCTGCAGATCGCGAATCCTGCCGCGGCGCACGCCATGCGCCGCGCGGTCGCCGAGTTCGCACCGGATGTCGCCCAGGTCCTCATGTTCGAGATGTACCTGTCGCCGTCGGTGCTCAGCGCACTACGCAACGTACCAACGGTGTTGAGCATCGCGTACTACAAGCCAATCTGCCCCATCGGGCTCAAGCTCCTGCCTGACGATTCGCGCTGCACGGTGCGGCAGGGCGCCGTCTGCTGGCGCGGCGGCTGCACGCCTCTATTGCACTGGCTGCGCGACCGGCCGCGTTATGCGCGAATCGGTCGCGGAATTCGTGGCGCTGCGGCGGTTCTCGCTGTCAGCCGCTGGCTCCAGCGCGAGCTGCGCGACAATGGGATCGAGGCCGAGTGGTCGGCTTGGCCGATCGAGCGTCCGAGTGCGCTCTTTCGGCGCGCGCCGGCGGCTGAGCCCTTGTTTGTTTTCACGGGCAGGCTGGCGCGCGAAAAAGGGATCGCCACGCTGCTGCGTGCATTGGCGCGCGCGCGCGGACAGGGCACTATGGCGCGGCTCCGCGTTGTAGGCGATGGACCGTTGCGGCCCGCGTTGGAGAGCCTAACGGGCGAGCTTGGGCTCAGCGACGTGGTCGAGTTCATGGGTTGGTTGCCGCTGGAGCGTATCGAAGCGCAGCTTGCCGATGCGTGGGCACTCGTTGCGCCGTCGCTGTGGGCAGAGCCGTTGGGGCTGACGGCACTTGAGGCCATTGTGCGTGGCGTTCCAGTGATCGCGAGCGCCACTGGCGGACTCGCTGAGACCGTCGAGCACGGCGTTTCGGGACTGCTATTCCCCAATGGCGACGCCGACGCACTCGCCGACTGTCTGCTGCAGGTCGCGTCACGGCG
>CBQVAZ010000184.1:0-6673 GCA_967720205.1 uncultured Gemmatimonadaceae bacterium
CCGCGGTGAAGCAGTTGATCTACCGTGGTGGCGGCGGAATCACCGGCGGCGGCGGGACGGCGCACGAGCTCCACGGACCCTGCCCTGCTCGGCTCAGGAAGCGCTGCGCCTCATCGAAGCGGCCGAGCCTAACGAGGGCGCACGCGAGGTACCCCATCGCCGAGCGATCCTTCGAATCCGCTTCGATCGCGCGCACGTAGAAGCGTGACGCCAGCTGCGCGTCGCCGATGCTCAACAGGTACGAGCCCATCTCGCGCATCGCCGCGCCATTTTTCGGCTCGAGACGCACGGCGGTTTGCAGCTCGCGCATCGCCGTCGCGCGATCGCCCTCTTCGCGCGCGAGACGGCCGAGGTAGATGTGCGGCTCCGCGAGCTTGGGCTGGCGCCGCGCCACCGCGACGAACTTGTCACGCGCCTCGACGCGACGCCCTGCAGCGTACGCGGTACGCGCCTGCTCCAACGCGCGCGGGCCCGTCCACCAACGCCACCCATAGTACGCTCCACCACCAACGATCGCGACGAGCAGGATGACCGCGAGAACGATGCCTAACGAATTACGCGACGGCACACGCGTGGAGCCACCGGTCAAGTCGCTCGCAACAGGCGAGACCGGCGGCGGCACCGGATCCGGATTCCTGGCGGCCATCTCGCGCATTCCGGCTGCGCCTCCCGAGTGCACGACGGCCTCCAGCTGCTGAAAACCAACCTGCGCCGCGCGAACGTCAGCTTCCGTCGGCGGATAGTCGCTCACCTTGACGCGCTCCGCGGCGGCACCGAACTCCACGAGCGCATGCGCCTGATCGAGCGTGAGCGCGTTGCGCTGCCTCAGCTCCTTGATCAGCGCTTGCCCACCTAACGAGGGCTGGCCGCTCAGCGCGCGCAGCGCGTCCTGCGTCGCGTCCCAGGCTTCCAATATCGCGGCCGCGATGTCGTCGCCATGGCCGGCGTTCGCGAGCCGTCCGATCGCTGGCCGTGCTGCATCCAACGCGCCGAGGGCGACGCGCGACGCGACTGTCACCACACGATGCGCAGCAATCCAGCGTCCGCGCTTCCGCGCAGAAAACTCTCCGCGTCGCCCGTGGGAATGACCACCCCGGTAAGCGAGAACCGCCGCCGCGCCTCCGTTGCCATGAACTCCTCGACTGAATGCCCGATGAACGCGATGTCTGCGTCGCGCATGGCCTGCACAATCTCCTCCCAGCTCCCGCGAAAATCGCGCCCATCACTCGTCATGACCTGATGATCGTCTGACGTGCCCGCACCAAGCTCTTCCCGGCGCGTGCCCCCCTCGCTTGTCGCGAGATCGCTCAGCATTTGGCCGAACAGCTCGAGCTGGTTCTTCGTTTCATGCTGAGCTTCAGCCGCTACGCGCTGCTCGACCTCGGCAAAAAGCTCGTCGAGGGCGTCGGGCTCACCGGCGAGCTCGCCTAACCGTTCATCCCACGCCTTGAGACGCACGTCATCATCGCGATAACGGTGAATCGACTTCTTGAGCTCGATGAGACGCCAGATGCCTAACTCGTCCCAGTGGTCTTCGGGTGTCGTGCGATCCAGGTGATAGAGCGCACTCTCGAACTCGCCACGGTCGTAGTGGATGTTTCCGAGATAGATACGCGCTTCCGCAAAATCATCGTCCAATTGCAGCGCACGCCGGAGCGTGGCGATCGAGGCGTCGTCGTTTCCGAGGCGATGCAGCGTGTAACCAACGAGTGCGACTGCCTCGGCTGATTCGGGAGCGTAGCGAACCGCGATGTCGAAGAATTCGCGAGCCTCTTCCACCAGCCCATCGCGGAACAGCGCGCGGCCGATCTGGAGCATCAGCTCGACGTCGTCTTCGTATCCGAGTTCCAGAGTCTTTTTGAATGCCTTGAGCGCGGCGTCGGACTGGCCGAAGCGCAGCAGCGTCTCGCCGAAGCCGGCGAGGGCGTCTTCGTGCTCTGGATCGAGCACGAGCGCGTCTTCGAAAGCCCTACGGGCCCACGCAAACTCGTCGCGGGCGAGACGCGCGTAACCAACGCCGATCTGGAGTTCTACAGAGTGAGGGTAGAGCGACAGCCCGTCGCGAAGTACTGAGAGTGCCTCGTCGTATTGCCCTTCATTGTAAAGCTGGTGTGCCCGTTCGTCGTACTCTTCGGAACTCATGAAGGGAATGGGCATTTCCGCTCTTCACCTCAACTCGCGAGTGATTGGCCTATAGTACCATTCGACGCCCACTCAGTTCAACGGATCAATGGGGTCAGACTCCATTGAAACGGACAGCAGCCCCCGTTGATCTGACGCGCGAGCTAAATCGAAGGCACGTCAGGCCGTAGCCTCATCAGCCAGCGCGCTGGCGATTCGTGCCGCGACCGACGCGTTTTCCTGCAACAACGCGATATTCGCTGCGAGCGAGCGGCCTCCGGTTTCGCGCTCGATCGCTGCAAGCAAGAACGGTGTGACTGCCGAGCCGGACAGTTTGTTCGCACGAGCCTGGCTGAGTGCGGCTTCGACAGCGGAGTCCACTTCTTCCCGCGACAACGCCGCACCTGCCGGCGGTGGAACCGCGACAATCAGCGCACCTGGACGTCGCAACCGACGCTCGATGTCGTAGAGACGCACGATGTCGTCGACACTCTCGACGCGAACAGAGAGCCGCAGGCCGGTCTCGGCTGTGAAAAAGCCGGGACACTCGTCCGTGCCGAATCCGGCTACCGTCACACCGAGCGTTTCCAATCGCTCGAGCGTCGCCGGCAAATCGAGAATCGACTTGGCGCCGGCGCACACGACGATTGCTTCCGTTCGCGCGAGCTCGAGCAGGTCAGCTGACTCGTCGAAGCTGCTCTCTCTGTGAACCCCTCCGATGCCGCCAGTAGCGAACACGGGCACGCCGGCTTCGCGGCAGATGGCCAGCGCTGCGGCGACTGTCGTTGCGCCGTCGGCGCCGCGTAGCACCGCGCGACTGAGGTCGCGCGCAGAAAGTTTTTCGACGCCGGTGCGCGCCAGGAAGCGTTCCAGCTCGTCGCTCGTTAGGCCCAGCGTCGCCTGTCCAGCGACGATCGCCGTGATCGCGGGCGTCGCGCCATGCTGCAGGATCGCGGCGCGCATACGCGTTGCAGCGTCTCGGTTGGCCGGGATGGGGAGACCCTGTGCCAGAACCGAGCTTTCGAGCGCCACGACTGGACGCTCGCGGACGATGGCGTCGCTTACTTCGGGAGTATAACGGAGGAATGGGCCGGAATGCCTAACGGGCAATCAGGCCTTCTCGTTGTCAAACTGCTCGGCGCGGAGCGTGTCCACCTTCTCCCATTCGGCGGCGGTCTGATCCCACACAGCCATGATCTTGATGCGTTCGCCGGCGTAGCAGTCGAACGACTTCGACATCCCTTTCTCGATCTTGATTTCGTGGCCATCTTCGAAGCGGAGCACGATCTCGGGGTAGTCCTTGTTGGTGTACTGCTTGCGCAATTTGATGGGCTTTTCAGGCATTCAGTGCTCCGTCAGTAAAAGTGCAACGCAGTCGTGTGCTCAGGTTACGACCGAGTCACGATTCGCGTACTGCTCCCAGGCTCCCGTTTCCAACGCTTCGTCCATCGCCGCAACGGCACTCTCCAGCTCGTCGTCCCGCGTGTAAAAATGCGGTGCGACGCGAATTCCAGCACCGGGCCGGAAGTCGACAAGAATGTCGCGTGCGAGGAGGCATTGCGCCACCTCGTACGCGTGCGGGACGTCGATCGCCACGGTGCCGCCACGACGGCTGGCATCGCGCGGCGCGTGGACGCGGTAGCCGCGCGCATCAGCCAGCTCGATCAGGCGGGCCGTCTGGCGCATGCTCTTCTCGCGAATAGCGGGAACGCCCGCGCGACCGACGATGCGCGGCCCCTCGATCGCCGCATACAGCGCGGGCACGACAGACGTGCCGCCTAACCAGCGATATGCGCTGTTGGTGTACTCCATTTCCGGCGCGAAGTCGAACGGGTGCTCATGCGCAAACCACCCGGTGAGCGCAGGCTCGAGATTCGCCGTCGTCCGAGGATTGGCATACAAGAAGCTGCCGCCGGGTCCTCCGCAGAGCCACTTGAGCACGCCGCCCGTGAGAAAGTCGGCACCGCTGGCTGCGACGTCCACCGGCAGAACGCCGACGGCGTGAAACGCGTCGAGCGAGACGAGCGCGCCTATCGCGTGTGCGTGGCGGCAAATCGTATCGACGTCCATGACGAACGCGGATTTGAAGAGCACGTACGAGACTGCGACAAGTGCCGTGCGCTCGTCGATCGCGGCGAGCAAGCGATCGGTATCGATCGTAATGCCATCTTCGCTCGGTACGGTAACGATCTCAGCGCCGAGCCGGCGAGCCAGCTTGTCATACACATAGCGGACGGACGGAAAGTCCAGCGCTGTCATGACGATGCGGTTGCGCGGCGGCGTGTACTGAATCGACGACAACGCCGTCGCCTGCGCCCATGTTACGTTAGGCACCATGACCACTTCGCCGCGGCCGGCGCCGATGAGTGGCGCGATGTCGTCACCGACTGTGGCCGGCAGCTCCCACCACCCAGCATTCATCCAGGCGCGCACACCCATCTCGGCCCACGCGTCGACATACTCGGCGAGACGGTCCGGAACGCCCCGCGGCATGGCCCCAAGCGAATTGGATACGAGGTAGTTCGTGCGCTCGAGGATCGGAAACTCGGGGCGGAATCGCAGAAGCTTGTCCGTCACAGCGTGGTCTCCTCGACTGTGCGCACGCGGCCGGTGCGCATCGCGCCGCCGCGGCGCCGGGCAGCAAGCCAGTACAGAATGCTCGCTACCGCCAGCGCGGCCACGAGCATCGCCCACTCATCCAGATGAACGCTCGTCAGCAGCCACACGATGACCGCGATGCCGACGAACGGGAGCACGTTGCCTAACGGCATGCGGAATGGGACTCCATCCGTGCGCACGTCCCGCCGCCGGAGCTGCCAGGCGGCAGCGCAGCACATCGCATACAACACGAGCACCGAAAGGTTGGACATGATCGCCAGGCGCTCGAAGGGATTCTTGATCGCCAGCAGGAGCACGATGAACGTCTGCACGACGATCGCGGCGTATGGCGTCGCGTAGCGCGGGTGGATGGCCGCGAGGCGCGACGGCAAGACTCCGTCGCGCGCGAACGCAAAGAGGGCTCGAGGAACAGCAAGGATCATCCCACTGACGTAGCCGAACATCGAGATCGACGCGCCTAACAAGAGCAGCGTGCGGCCGGCAGGGCCGAAGGCCGCTCCGGCAGCTTCGGCGAGCGGCGCGGGCGTCGCATTGGCCAGCGCGGGGCCGAGTATGCCCTGGGCCACGAGTTGGACGGCCAGGTACAGCACGGTAATCGTGAGCATCGCCAGGAGGATCGCTCGCGGGACAGTGCGAGCGGTGTCGCGCACCTCGCCACTCGGGACCAGCGCCGTCTCGATTCCGCTGAAGGCGAAGACGAGCAGGATCGACGTGCGGGCGATCTCGCCGGCCGCTGGCACTCGCTCGACGACGAGATTCTCAGGCCTAACGAAAAACGCACCGGCGATGGCGAGAAAAAAGAGTGGCGCGAGTTTGGCAATTGTCGCGACCGTCGCCAGACGGGCGCCTTGCTGCACACCGCGCACGTTCACGTACGCCAGTACGCTGAACAACAGCGCAAGGAAGACGAATTGGCCCGCTGTCGTTCCGACGGCCGGGATCAGCTCACCGACCTGTCCAGCGAACACAACCGAGACAGCCGCGAAGGCGAAGGTGCCTAACATCCACAGCAATACACCTGCGAGAAAACCGACGAATGGTCCGAATGCGACTTCGATGTACGCGTACGGGCCGCCCGTCAGCGAAACTCGGCTGCCGGCGTCCGCGATGCACAACGCAATGAGTCCGATGGCCACAGCACACGCGATGTACGCCAGCGGTGCCGCGGCGCTGAGCGAGGCAGCGACGCTCGCCGGCAGACGAAAAATCCCGCCACCGACGGTGATGTTGACGATTGTCGCTGCAAGCACCATCGGCCCAATGACGCGACGAAGAGCTTGCTCCTCGCGGCGTGCGCCTCGAACTTCCGGCGGAGGGGGCATGGATGCTGCGGTCTTGGCCATTGGCTCCCAAACCTAGTGCGGCGTAGCTTTGCGGTCAGGAGTCGTTCGCCGCTTCTCATTCGCCTACATACCAATGACTCGCACTTCTCTATCGGTCCTGGCGTTGCTCGCCGTCTTTGCGCTCGTGCCTACCTCTTCCGCCATCGCGCAAGCACCCGTGGCGAATGAGCATAATGCCGTCCGACTGAACGCGGATCGGGATCTCAGCGCGAAACAGGCCGGCCTCTCTCGCACGTCGCTCGTGGAGCACACGCGCTACGCGGATGTTGCCGCCGTGGGCGCGACGACGGCGCTCACTCAATCGCGCGTGCGCCGTGGACAAACGCTGATGATCGTCGGCGGCGCGGCGTTTATCGCCGGATTGATCATCGGCGACGATGCCGGGACCGCCATTGCCGTCGCCGGAGCCGGGATCGGACTCTGGGGTCTCTACTTGTGGGCGCAGTAGTCGCTCAAAAAAACAAATGGCTTTGCGTGTTCAGTTCTCAGTGCCGACTCCTCAGAATTTCCATTCGCACATCCAATTCTGAAGACTCAGAACTTAGAGCTGATCACTCAGAGCTATTTGTTTTGATCCCACGTTAGGCGCC
>CBQVAZ010000185.1:0-6673 GCA_967720205.1 uncultured Gemmatimonadaceae bacterium
GCGCGCGACACGCTCGGTCGCGAAAACATGCTCGCCGTGGTCGGACGCAGCGCTGCATATCCGCAGCAGCAGTGGGATCACGCCGTCGCCGTCGCCGACCACTTCGATCTGCCACTCGTCGACGTGCCCACGGATGAGCTGGACAACCCGCTCTACGCCGCGAATCCGACCAACCGCTGCTTTCACTGCAAGACCGTGCTGTGGAGCACCCTGATGCCCCTGGCGGCCGAGCGCGGCCTGGCTGTGGTCGTCGACGGCACTAACGCCGACGACGTCGCCGACTATCGCCCAGGTCATCGCGCGTCGACCGAGCACGGCGTCCGCTCGCCGCTCGCCGAGATCGGCTTCACGAAGAGCGAAATACGCGCGCTTTCGCGGCAACGCGGCATCCCCGGCTGGTCGAACCCGTCGTCACCCTGCCTTGCTTCACGGCTGCCATATGGCTTCGAGGTAACGACAGAGCGGCTGGCGCAGGTGGAGCGTGCCGAAGCTGCCGTGCGCGCGTTAGGCGTCGGCGGCGACATGCGCGTGCGGCACCACGGCGATCTCGCGCGCGTCGAGCTACAACAGGATCAGCTGCTGCGCTGGCTCGCCCCGTCCGCGCGTCGCGCTTTACGTCAGGCGGTGTTGGCGAGCGGCTTCAAACGAGTCGCGCTGGACCTGCGCGGCTTCCGCTCCGGCTCTCTCAACGTGCTTGGTGGAGTCACCGCGGCATGAGCGAAGCCCTGGAGCGAGATCTCGCAAGAGCTGGAATCGCCGCGCGCGTAGAAGTTCGCGACCGCCTGGCGCTTCTCATTCCGCGTGACGCTGACGCGAGCCTAACGAGCGAAGCACAGCGCCGCGTGGCGCTCGCGCTGGCCGCTGAGGCCGGCTTCACGCACGTCGCGTTGGAGCTGCTGGACTGAACGGACATCCCGCGCCGTGCGCACCTTCATCGCGGCCAACTTCGACGCGCCCTTGCGCGAACAGCTCCACGCGGCGGCCGCGCCTCTCCGAGAGGCGGCGCCGAGCGTCGCCTGGGTGGCGAGCCACCTCCTGCACGTGACGCTCAAGTTCCTCGGCGAGCAGAACGCTGATTTCGTCGCTGCGCTCACCTCGTCGCTCGAGTCGCTCGGCAGAAGTCAGACGGGCGGCAGCGTTCGCCTGCAGGGCTACGGCGCCTTTCCGAACTTTCGTGCCCCGCGTGTGGTATGGATGGGCGGAGAACGCCCGCCGTTGCTCCAGAGTTTGGCCACGGCCGTAGACGACACGTGTGCGGCGCTCGGAATCGAACGCGAGAGCCGACCATTCCGTGCGCACGTGACGTTAGGCAGGGTCAAACGGCCGCTGGGCCGCGCCGAGGCGCGCCGGCTGGAAGAGACGGCGGGGCAGCGACACGAAGTGCTCTTCTGGCACGTACGCAGCATCGACATCATGCGCAGCGACCTGGGGCGGGCGGGACCGGCGTACACGGTCCTGCACTCCGTTCCGCTCGCCGCGACACCGTAGCTCGAACAAGGCAGGGGACATGCTTGGTGGTTGCCTCAAGACAGTCGGATGCGCCACACTGCTCGTGGTCTGCGCGGGTGTGGGCTGGCTCACGCGTGATCGTTGGTATCCGGCGTTACGCGACGGTCGCGATCGCCCGGTCGTCGAGGCCACTAGCGACACGCTGACAGCGGACGGCGCCGATCGCGCCGCGACCGCCATCAACTCGTTAGGGCGGCCAACCGGACCGGCCTACGTGAACATCGCGCCGTCCGATCTCGCGGCGCTCATCGTGCGCGAGGCGAGCCGCCGCAATCCGCTGCCGCTCAAGAACGCCAGCGCGGGCGTCGTGGAAGAACGCTTGGTGCTGCGCGGCACGCTGGATATCCGGCAGCTGCGTGCGCAGGGTGCGCTGGGAGCGTTAGGCGCATTGTTAGGCGACGAGGAGGACGTCGAGTTGCGCGGCACGCTCGATATCGTGCGTCCCGGCCTGGCCGAGTTCCGCGTGGAAGACTTCAAGGCCCGCAACCTGGCGATCCCGCGAGCGGCGGTCCCGAAACTCATTTCCCAGATGCAGCGTGGCTCGCGGGCCGAAGGCGTCGCCGAGAACGGTGTGCCGTTTGAAGTGCCTCCGTATATCGGCGACGTGCGCATCGCCAACGGGCGCGTGACGCTTTACAAAACGGTCGCGCGTTAGGCGAAAGCAGACTAAAGCTGTCAGCTACGGCGCCTCGAGGGGCGGACCCAGTCGCATTCGTTGCAGCAACTCGGCGAAGCGCGGATCGCGCCATTCGCTCTTGAAGAAGGGATTCGTGCGCAGGGTATGCATCAGGTCGCCGCGCTCGCGCACGCCGCGGTCCAGCCACTCGTACGCCTTCGCATGCTCACCGACAATTAGTTGCAACAGCGCCATGAAAAAGGGTGGGCCATCGGGCTGGCTCACCACATCGCGTATGATCTCTCGCGCTTCGGTGGAGCGCCCGACTTGTCCATAGACGCTCGCCAGCAAGCCGCGGAATGGCAGCGCTCGCTGCCCAGACGCATGGGCCTCTTCCGCGATCCGTACAGCATCGTCATACCGTCCGAGGCCGACATAGGCATGGGCGAGCCAGCTGTGAGCGTGAAGAAAGCCCGGTTCCATCGCCATCGCGCGCTCGAGCTGTGCCGCTGCCTTTTCGTAATCCAGCGCGAACGTGTAGGCGATGCCGACGCGGACGGTGGCAGTGATTGAGAACGGATCGACGGCGGCGGCCTGCTGCGCCGCCTCGATGGCTTCAGCGAACCGCGCCATGCTCGACAAATAACTCGAGTACCACTGTCGCGCCGTGGAATAGCTCGGATTGAGCTCGATTGCCTTTTGAAATTCGCGTTCAGCGCCTTCCCAATCCCAATCGTAATTCAGCCTAACGAGGCCAAGCGATGCGTGACCTTCGGCAAGGGACGGATCCAGCTCGATGGCCTTGAGCGCCGCGTCGCGCGCCGCCGGATACGCCTTCGCTGGGAGCTCCTGGTTGCTCGACGCGAGCAGTGCATGCGAGTCGGCCAGACCCGCGAAGGCCGGGGCGTACGTCGGATCGGCGTCGATGGCGCGCTGGAAGGCGGCGAGGCCTTCGCGCAGCGAGGCCGTCGAGCGTTTGTTCCAGTGGTAGCGCCCCTGCAGATATTCGTCGTACGCGGTGACGCTGCGCGCTGGATGCACACGGGCTGGCGTCGTTGCGCCGGACGTGCCTAACGCTTCGCGAACCGTCCCGGTAATGCGGCGTGAGAGATCGTCCTGCACCTCGAAGACGTCGGCGACCTTCCGCTCGTACGTCTCCGACCAGAGCAGGCTGTCATCGGCCACGCGGGACAGGTGCGCCGATAGGCGCAAGCGGTCGCCGGCGCGCCTAACGCTTCCACTGAGCACGAAGCCTACGCGCAGCCTGGCGCCGATCTCGGCCAGCGCGACGTCCTTACCACGGAAGGCGAACGCCGACGTGCGCGACACGACGCGCAATCGCGGCACGCGGGCGAGCGCTCCGATGAGCTCGTCCGTCATACCGTCGCTGAAGAAGTCGTTGGCGCTGTCGCCGCCGATGTTCGAGAAGGGCAGTACAGCCAGCGAAAGCCGAGCGTCCGCCGATTCTGGAGACGGCCCGATGCTGGCGGCGTGATCGCTCGCGCCGCGCAGCGCTTCGGCAAAGCTCGCCGTCGACGACCATCGCTCTTCGGGCTTCTTGGTGAGGGCGCGAGTCAACGCCGCAGCAATCGTCGGCGTGACATCGGGTCGCAGCTCGACAATCGGGCGCGGCGATTCGGTGACCTGCCGAGCCAGCACCGATCTCAGTGAACCGACGAACGGCGGACTGCCGGTGAGCATCTCGTACAACACGAGGGCCAGGCTGTACTGGTCCGATGCGGGGCCGATGCCTAACTCACCAGCGGCCTGCTCTGGACTCATGTATCCGGGCGTGCCTAACCAGGCTCCGGCGCGTGTGAGCCGCGCGTCCTCGTCCCCCGAGGCTGCGTGCGCGATCGAGGCGATGCCGAAGTCCGCAACGACAGCGTGGCCACGCCACAGCATGATGTTTTCGGGCTTGATGTCGCGATGCACAACTCCCTGCGCGTGCGCATAGGCGAGCGCATCGGCGACTTCGATGGCGATGCTCAGTGCGTCCGCGATTGGCAGCGGGCCGTCTCGGAGCATCCGATCGCGCAGCGCCTCTCCGTCTACATAAGGCATGACGAAGTACAGCGCGTCACCGGCAATCCCCGAGTCGTGCAGCGGCAGGATGAGCGGATGCTGGAGGCGCGCAAGCAGTTTGATCTCGCGCTCGAAGCGCTCGACTCCGGCAGCGGTATCCGCACCAGTGCGGAGGATCTTGAGGGCGACCGGCCGGTCGTTGCGTTCGTCGCGCGCAAGGAACACCGTCGCCATGCCGCCCGCGCCGACCTCCCGCTCGATCGTGAAGCGTGGGGTCAGCGCGTTGTAGACGTCGGGCGGAAGGTCGATCTCGGAAGTCACCAGGGGGAAATGGAGCGACTGCGAGGGTGCAAAGATACCCTGTCGAATGGGCCGTGGTCGCCCTGCCGGTGCCGAGGCCGATGGCGTACAGTTCCCGTGCCGACAGCATCAGTTGTCGCTGCGCCACCGGACGTGTTCCGCTGTATAAAGACAGTAGCGCTTTCTAAGCCCTAACCCCTAACAGCTAGCTCTTAGTGCCTCCTCGAATTCTCGTCGTCGACGACGAACAAGGCATCCGCGCCGCATTGGGTCAGCTCCTCGAATACGAGGGCTACGACGTGCGCACGGCGAAATCCGCGACCGAAGGTCTCGCTGAGTTCGAGAAGTGGCGTCCGGAGCTTGTCTTCATGGACGTGAAGATGGCTGGGATGGACGGCATCGAAGCGCTGCGTCGCATCAAGCAGATCGATTCCAGCGTGAGCGTCGTGATGATCAGCGGTCACGCGACGATCCAAACGGCTGTCGAGGCCACGCAGTTAGGCGCGTACGACATCCTCGAAAAACCGCTCGACACAGACAGGATTCTCGTGCTCCTGCGCAACGCGCTGCAGCACGTCACGCTGCGCGAAGAAAATGCGCGTCTGCGCGAGACGATCGAAGCGCGCTACGAGATGGTCGGGAAGTCGTACGCGATCCGCTCTGTGCTGGATCAGATCGAAAAGATCGGAGCCACGCCCGCGCGCGTGCTGATCACAGGCGAGAACGGAACCGGCAAAGAGCTCGTGGCGCGCGCGATTCATCGTATGTCGCCGCGCGCGCAACGTCCGTTCGTCGAGGTGAATTGCGCCGCGATTCCGTCCGAGCTCATTGAAAGCGAGCTCTTTGGCCACATGAAGGGTTCCTTTACGGGCGCTGTTGCCGATCGCACCGGAAAATTCGAACAAGCGCACACCGGCACGCTGTTCCTGGACGAGATCGGCGACATGTCGCTCAGCGCGCAGGCCAAGGTGCTGCGCGTGCTGCAAGACGGCGAAGTCACGCGCATAGGCGGAGCGAAGAACACCAAAGTCGACGTTCGCGTGCTCGCTGCCACAAACAAGCGGCTCGAAGACGAGATCTCAGCCGGTCGCTTCCGCGAGGATCTCTTTTATCGGCTGAACGTAGTCCCGCTGCACGTGCCGCCGTTGCGAGAACGAAGAGACGACATCCCGCTACTCGCGCAGTACTTCCTGCAGCAATTCGCTCAGCGCGACGGCGTGCCGCCGCGCAGCATCGACGAAGGCGCGCTCAAGGCGCTGCAGATCATGGAATGGCCCGGCAACGTGCGCGAGCTGAGGAACACGATCGAACGGTTGCTTATTCTTGCGTCGGCCTCTCGGATTACAGCCGCAGACGTGCTCCGACTCTCCAGCGGGCGTCCGGCGGAGACGGCGGGTCTAGGCTCACTGCTCGACAGCAAGACCTTTGAGGAGTTCAAGCACGCTGCCGAGCGCGCGTTTCTCGTGGCGAAATTGCGCGAGTATGATTGGAACGTGTCTGAGACGGCGCGTCTTCTTGATATGCCACGATCGAATCTGTACAAAAAGATCGAGAAATACGGCCTAACGAGGGAAGGTGTATCGTGAGCCGCGACTGGGAAGCGGAGCTCAAGAAAGTCGATCGCGTGCTGGAGTCGGTCTCGGACGAAGCGCTGCTCCCTACCAAGCCGAGCGACTCACCGGCTGAGAAATCGGTCAAGGTCGAGAAGCAGCGTTCGACAAAGACGCTCGGCGTCATGCTGCGGCTCCTGCTCGCAGTGGCACTCGGCGTCGGCATCGTTTTCTGGCCGTACGACGCGCGCTGTGGCATCGGATTGTTTGGCTATCTCGCGGCGACTGCGATGGTCTCGGTTACAGGATTGTGGTCCGCGATCTGGACGTGGCGGCATCGCTCCGCGCGCGGGCACATTCTATCGCTGCTGCTCGTCGCGTGGGGTGGATTCCTCGCCGCGCGCGAGGTCTTGCCGCGAATCGGCTATGCGACTCCGACTGAAGCCAGACCTGGGATATGGTTCTGTGAGTAGGGGATAGGGGTTAGGGGATAGGGGTTGGAAGAGAAATCACCTAACGAGTTGATGACCACATACTCGAATTTCATCGCCGGTGAGTGGGTACCACCCAGCACTGGTCAGTACTTTCAAAACTTGAATCCGGCTGATACGCGCGATGTCATCGGCGAATTCCCGCTTTCGGGAGCAGCCGACGTCGAACGCGCGGTGAAGTC
>CBQVAZ010000186.1:0-6663 GCA_967720205.1 uncultured Gemmatimonadaceae bacterium
CGCTCGTTAGGTCGCAATGGCACCGGTCCCGGCGAGTTCAATCGTGTGCTTTTTCGCCTCCTGCGATCAGGCGATACGTTGATCGGCAGCGACAACAGCATGCGCGACCAGGTCTTCGCACCGACTGGGGAACTCGTTCGTAGCCTGGCGCGAGCAAGACCTCCGGCAACAAGCGGCAATCCTGCGCGCATCGCGTTCGACGCACAGGGTGGAGCGCTTGTCCAGGCCATTGAATTGGCGGATGCCTCGACGTCAGTACCGGATGTCTTCCAACGAGTCTTTCGTGAGTCGGCTGATGGCGAGCGGTACGTCTCGCTACTGCGCGTTTTTCTTTATCGGCCTAACGACGGTGGCGGCGTGGCGCCGCGCCTTATCCTGTATGCTCCCGGCCCAAGGATCTTCGCGAGCGCGACACGCATCTGTGTCGGAAACACCGCCGATTTCGCGATCACGTGTCATGACACCGTGGGGCGACCAATCGTAGTCATCCGCCGCGCTGTCGCGTCGCGAGCGATCACCGAGGCAGATCGCAAGCACTTTGGGGACGCGTACCTGGCCGCGAATAAAGGTGCCAGCCCACAAGCCATCGCGAGTTTAAAAGAGTCGATTCGGCTGACGCAGTTCGCGGAGCGCGCGCCCGCTTTCAGCCGCGCAATGATCTCGACATCCGGCGAACTCTGGGTGAGTGAGTTCGACCCCTCAGAGGAGTCGCTCGGGCCGCCATCGTTCCAGACACCGGCTGTTGCATTGCGCTACAGCGTCTTCGCACGGGACGGCATCTGGCTCTCTGAGATCGTGCTGCCAGCGCGTTTCAGACCCTTCGAGATGGGGCCTGATTACGTCATCGGTGTCTCGCTCGACGATGACGACCTCGAGCATGTGACGCTACACAGAATCCGTCGGTAGGCGGTTCGCTAACATTCATCACCGTGCTCGATGCAGTTGGGCGGTGATTTGATCATTCAAAAGAAGAACGCTCTTTGTAAGTCGCGCCCCACAGCATGTGATCCTTCTTTAGGCGGTGAGGAAGAATCCGTTCCGTCCGCCGACCCGCTTGATCCGAATGGATCTTGCCGTTGACGTTCTTTCGAATCACGACGGTCGCAACGACGCCAGAATCCCCATCGCGGCGAAGAGAAGTCCAACAACGACAGCGAGCTGGCCGATCACACGAGCCCGCACGGTCGCCGCGCGATGCCAACTCCAGGCGCCAATGAGCGCCGCGAGCAACGGCGCGCCGAGCATGAACGCGATCTCCCAGGCGCCCGGCACGCCATCGAGCACGACTTCGCTCAGTGTGTGCGAACCGGTGACGTACAGCGTGATCGCGATCCAATAGAGCACTGGCGGAAAGAGTAGCGCGCCAGCCACCAACGTGCTGGCTGGCACACGAGGGTGTGGGGCGGTCGTCGCTACCATAATTGGTCTGAGAGGGATGGGATGCGGCATCAACAAGTACTTTACGATGTAAAGTATATCGCCGCAAGGGTCCCAGCGCGCTGCAGCGTCACGCGCAGGGCCGGCCGCCAATGACAATAGATTCTGCGCCACTGTCCGAATCGCGATCCCGCGACTGCCGGGCCTTACCTTCATTCCGTGCTCGCCATCCCCGCCTCCGTTATCCAAGCTGAGATTGCCAAAGCCAGAGCGTCGGCGATCTCGTTGGCTGGGGTTACCCGGCGCTTCGGCCACAAGTGGGCGCTGCGCGGGATCACACTCGATGTGGCATTCGGCGATCTCGTCGTGATTCAGGGACACAACGGAGGCGGGAAGAGCACGCTGCTGCGCGTGATCGCCACCGCCATCATGCCGACGGGCGGCACCGGTCGCATACTCGGCAAGGACCTCTGGCGCGATGCGACAGTGATTCGTGCCGAAAGCGCACTGCTCGGCACCACCAACGGTTTGTACGAAGACCTCAGCGCGACCGAGAATCTGCTCTTCGCCGCCCGGATGTTGGGCGTTAGGCAACCAGCCGAGCGCGTGGCGGAGGCGCTGCGGCAAGTCGGCCTCGCGAATGACGCCGACGAGCGCGTCCGCGCCTTCTCGTCAGGCATGCAGCGACGCCTGGCACTCGGGCGCCTGTTGCTGCAGCAGCCGAAGCTTCTCTTGCTCGACGAACCGTTCAACACGCTCGACGCCGACGGTGTAGCCCTTGTGAGCGCGCTCATCACGGGGACACGCGAACGCGGTGGGGCGGTGGTTGTTGTCTTACACGACCTCGGACGACTGACTATGTCGCCTACTGCTACTTATACGATGACAGCAGGTCGGCTCTCATGAGCGCTGCCTGGACGCGCGTGACGGCTGTCGCGGCCAAGGATCTCACGGCGGAACGACGTGCCAAGGCGAACATCATTGCCGTGACATCGCTGGGCGCTCTGACGCTGCTTGTCTTCGGCTTCGCCATCGGCCCAGATGTCGCCACACTGCGAACGGCCGCGGCAGGGATCCTCTGGTTGTCCGTGCTCTTTAGCGGCGTGCTCGTCTTCCATCGCTCGTATCAGATCGAGCTGGATGGCGGTGCGCTCGAGACTCTGCTGCTCTATCCCGGAGAACGCTGGGAGATCTTCGCGGGGAAGCTGCTCGCGAACCTGTGCGTCGTCCTCCTCGTCGAAGCGATAGTCATTCCAGTCGCGCTCGTGCTGTATCACGTCAGTGTCCCTGACACGTGGCCCGCGCTGCTCGCCGTGATCATGCTCGGAACGCTCGGGTTCGTCACGTTAGGCACGTTCTACTCGGCGATGGCGTCGCGTACCCGCTCTCGAGAGGTCCTGCTTCCGTTACTGCTGTTTCCCATGTTGGTCCCCGTGCTACTCGCTGCCACCGAGGGATCTGCAGCGTATCTCGTGGGCAATGCGATGGGAGATGCCGGAGCGTGGCTTCGTCTCCTGGTTGTTTTCGATGTGATCTTTCTTCTCGGTGCACTTTTGGTGTTCGAGCATATCATAGAGGCATGAATACTCGCAGTGCGACAATCGTAGCCAGCGCTTCCAGTCGGTGGTGGGTACCGCTGGGTATCATTGCGCCGCTCGCGGTCATTGCGGCGCAGGCGTTCGGCATACTCACATCGCCGCCGGATCGCGATATGGGTCACTTGC
Organism: uncultured Gemmatimonadaceae bacterium; assembly: GCA_967720205.1. Classification (GTDB taxonomy): domain Bacteria; phylum Gemmatimonadota; class Gemmatimonadetes; order Gemmatimonadales; family Gemmatimonadaceae; genus DASYRX01. The sequence goes on from CBQVAZ010000186.1 coordinate 3,102, forward strand.
AGAAAATCATGTACGTCCACGTGCCGGTGGCGTGGAACTTCTCGCTCGCATTCGTTGTCGTCTTCTACGCGAGCGTGCGCTACCTCTGGTCGCGTGACGAGAAATACGACTTGCTGGCCGCGTCGGCAGTGGAAGTAGGGACTCTGTTCACCGGCCTGACGCTCATTCTCGGTTCGCTCTGGGGCCGAATGACATGGGGTGTGTGGTGGACGTGGGACGCGCGCCTAACGTCTACGGCTGTGCTTTTCATGATTTTTCTGAGCTATCTCGCGCTGCGATCCTTCACCGACGATCCAGAACGCCGCGCGCGCTGGTCCGCAGCAGTAGGGATTTTCGGCGCGCTCAACGTGCCGATTGTCTATATGTCGGTGCGCTGGTGGCGCACGCTGCACCAGGTGCAGTCGAGCCCAGGCACCGTGGACCCGATCTACGCGTGGGGCCTCCGGCTCAACGCCATCGCGGTGCTGCTCCTGCTGATCTACTTCATTGCCAGGCGCTATGAGATCGCGCGCATCGAACGGTTGCTCGAGCACCGGCGCGAGGCCTTGGCTCTAGGTACGTCGCCGGAGGCCGTCCATGCGTGAGTGGCGAGTCGTTATCGCCGCCTACGCGATCGTGTGGATCGCTTTCGGCCTGTACGCATATTACTTGGCGCGGCGCGCTTGGCGGGCCGTGTCGACACTGACAGAAAGCGCCGGAGCGCCTCGCTGATGACAAGAAAAGGAAAGTTTGGTATTGCCGCCGCTGTCCTGATCGTTGGCGCGTTCGGCTATCTCCTGTTAGGCGGCATCGGCAACAACCTGGTGTATTTCCTCACGCCGCAGGAGCTGCTGGCGCGTGAACAGAAAGGCTTCGACGTTCCCGTTAGGCTCGGCGGCCAGGTCAAACCGGGATCGGTGCAATGGAATGCCCAGGCGATCGATCTGCGCTTCGAGCTGACCGACGGTATCAAAACCGTCGCCGTGCGCGCGCGCAGCGCGCCGCCGGCGATGTTCCGCGATGGACAAGGCGTTGTCGTCGAGGGACGCTACGGGCGCGACGGCGTGTTCGCGGCCGAGGAGCTGATGGTCAAGCACAATGAGGAGTACCGCGCACCCAAACCGGGCGAGAAGCCGAGCGAGATGTATCGCTCGTTGATGCCGAAGCCGACGACACCGCGCACATGACCCGTTTGCTGGGATACGACGCGTTGGCCGTTGCGCTAGCGGTCGCGCTCTTCGGTGTGCTGGCGGCGGCATTCGCGGCGCGGCGCGGTGAGGCTGCGCTCGGCGCGCTGGTGCGCGGATCCGTCTTCACACTGTTTGGCCTAACGAGCGCCGCTGTGCTGGCGATGGTTTATGGGCTGGTGAGCCACGACTTCAGCATCTCGTATGTGGCGCAGGTCGGCAGCCGCTCGACGCCGCTGTTCTTCACGATCATTTCACTGTGGGGCGCGCTCGAAGGGTCCATTCTCTTCTGGGTCTGGGTCCTGAGCCTGTGGGCGGCGCTCGTCGTGTGGCGCAACCGCGAAATTCCCGGCCGCCTGATTCCGTACACGGGCGTCGTTCTCCTGGGAATCTCCGCGTTCTTCCTGATCCTGCTCGTCGGACCGGCGAACCCGTTCGGCCTCGTGACGCCGGTCCCGAACGACGGGCCGGGCCCCAACCCGTTGCTGCAGAATCACGTGCTGATGGCTGTGCATCCGCCGCTCCTGTACCTCGGCTACGTGGGCATGTCGGTGCCCTTCGCGTTCGCGATCGCGGCACTGATCAGTGGTGACGCAGGAAAAGACAGCTGGTTGCGCCTAACGCGTCGCTGGACGCTGCTCGCCTGGGGCTTTCTCTCCGCGGCGATCATCGCCGGGATGTGGTGGTCCTACGAAGTGCTCGGGTGGGGCGGCTACTGGGCGTGGGATCCGGTGGAAAACGCGTCCTTCTTGCCTTGGCTCACGGCGACCGCGTTTCTGCACTCCGTCATGGTGCAAGAGCGCCGCGGCATGCTGCGGCTCTGGAACGTGAACCTCATCGTGAGCACGTACGCCCTAACGATTCTGGGAACGTTTCTCACGCGCAGCGGCGTTCTGTCGTCGGTGCACGCGTTCACGACGGGGACGATCGGCTATTACTTCCTGGCCTTCATCGCAGTCGTGCTGATCGTGTCGCTCGTTCTGGTGGCCGGACATAGCGAGGAGCTGCGCGGCGAAGGGCGTCTCGACGCACCGATCGCCCGCGAGACCGTCTTCCTGCTGAACAATCTGTTCTTAACGGCCTTCATGTTCACCGTGCTACTCGGCACGCTGTTCCCGCTCGTGGCCGAGGCCGTGCGCGGCGTGAAGGTGAGTGTTGGCGAGCCGTTCTACAATCGCATGACGCTCCCGTTATGCGCGGCCCTGTTGTTTCTCATGGGCGTGGGACCCGCGCTGCCATGGCGACGTTCTGATCTGGCGCAGGCGCGCGCCAAGCTGATGATGCCCGGAATCGTGGCACTCGTCGTGGCCGTGCTCTCCGCCATCATGCTCACGAGAAATCCATACGCGGTGGCTGCGTTCGCGTTCGCATCGTTTGCGATCGTCTGCAACGTGCGCGAGTACTGGTTAGGCGCCGCGGCGCGGCGTCGTGCCCATGGCGAAGCCCCGGCCACCGCGCTCGTCAACCTCATCGCGGCGAATCGGCGGCGTTATGGTGGCTACCTGGCGCACATCGGCGTCGTCGCGGTGGCGCTCGGCGTGGCCGCGTCGTCGGCCTTTCGCAAGGAGCACGATGCGACGCTCAAGCGCGGCGAGACGATGAGCGTCGCCGGTTTCGAGCTGCAGCTCGACAGCTTGTGGGGAAGGGAAGAGCCGCAGCGAGCGGTCATTGGGGCGACCATGCTTGTGATGCGTGACGGACGCGAAGTGGGCCGCCTAACGCCACGGATGAATTTCTATCGCACGCAGGATCAGCCGGTGCCGACGCCGGCGGTGCGCAGTCGTCCCTGGGGCGATCTCTATCTCAATCTCATGGCGTTCGAGCCGAACGGATCTTCGGCGACGATCCGCGCGATCACCGAGCCGCTCGTTCCCTGGATCTGGATCGGCGGAGGCATCATCTGTCTGGGAGCACTCGTCGCTCTCAGTGGTCCGGCTCGCAAGCGAGCGCCAGTACGCGAGACGTCAGATCCCGAGCGCGAGCCTCCATCCTCACTCCCGCTGCCCGAGCTGGAGCCGGCGCGGACTGCGTGAGGCAGCTATGAATTGGAAACGCGCCATCATCGCAGGGGCCGTGGGGATCCCGGTCATCGCATTGTTGCGCTTCGGCCTAACGCGCGACCCACGCGCCATCGCGTCGCCATTGCCGGGACGCGCGGCGCCGGCATTCGATCTGGCCGTATTTGTGAGCGGGAACGGAGCCAACGCGCCGAGTCCCGGCCAACGCGTTCGACTGAACGATCTGCGCGGCAACGTCATCGTCGTCAACTTCTGGGCGTCGTGGTGCCTGCCGTGCCGAGACGAGCACGCGTCACTGTCGGAGGTCGCCTCTCGTTATGCAGGTCAGCCAGTGCGCTTCGTCGGTGTCGTGTATAACGACGTCACCGCCAACGCGCT
>CBQVAZ010000187.1:0-6638 GCA_967720205.1 uncultured Gemmatimonadaceae bacterium
GGCGGCGCTGGTAGCGGCATCAAGGCTCACTCGAGCGGGGACGCAACTCCGGTCGAGCTAGATCGTCTGATCCACGAGCGAATGCGACTGGGCATCGTCAGCGCGCTCGCAGTGAATCCGTCGCTCAGCTTCAGCGAGCTCAAAGCGCTGATGCGCACGACCGATGGAAACCTCAGTGTGCATGCACGAAAGCTGGAAGAGGCTGGGTATGTCACCTGCACCAAGTCGTTCGAGGGACGAGTCCCGAAGACCGACTATGCGCTGACAGCCGCCGGCAAGAAGGCGCTGGAGCGTTATCTCGACCACATGGAAGCCATCATCCGCGCGACGCGAGATCGTTGATCAGGCGTAATGCAGAATTCCACACGACAAACAGGGGCGCGGAGCGACGCGCGCGCGGCACGTGAAGGACTGCCACGGCACATCGCGATCATCATGGATGGGAACGGGCGCTGGGCCGTTAGGCGCGGCCGCCCCCGTGTGTCCGGTCACATGGCCGGAGCGACGGCCGTCCGCCGCACCGTCGAAACCGCGCGACGGTTAGGCATCGAATACCTCACGCTCTACGCGTTTTCGTCGGACAACTGGCGCCGTCCGCCTGACGAAGTCGCGTCGCTCATGAAGCTCTTCCGGCGCTATCTCGCTGCCGAAGTGTCACGCTGCGTCGAGAACGGCGTGCGTCTGCACTTCATCGGACGACGCGATCGGCTCGCGCCCGAGCTACAGCGCCAGATTACGGCCGCCGAAGACGCCACTCGCAGCGAAACCGGATTGCATCTCCGCGTTGCCATCGACTATTCAGCGCGCGACGTGATGGTGCGCGCGGCGACGCAGCTCGATCCGCGACGTCCGGCGACGCGCGAGACGTTCGCTGAAGCGATCGCAGCGGCGATGCACGACACGATCGGTGCTCCTGAGGTCGACCTATTGATCCGCACCGGCGGCGAGCACCGCCTGAGCGACTTCCTGCTCTGGGAGTGCGCCTACGCCGAGTTGGTTTTCGCCGACGTGATGTGGCCCGAGTTCAGCGAGGACGATCTGCGCGAAGCGATCGACGCCTTCTGCTCACGCGATCGGCGTTTCGGCGGACTAACTAAAGCCGCGGGCGCAGCGTCCTAACTGCTTCACCGCGGACGAACGCGGACAACAGCACTGACGAACACGGACGGTGTGATTTGTTAACAACAAAACTCCGCGTTAGTCCGGCTATTCTCCGCGTTTGTCCGCGGTGGTGCAGTTGATTTTGCCGTTAAGCGCTTGGCGCGGGCAGCGTGATCGCCGCGACTTCGTCTCGCCGCTTCTGACGAAACTCGCGCAGCTTCTCTTTCACGGCCGGTCGATGCTGCGCCACGATCTCGGCGGCGAGAATCGCCGCATTGATCGCGCCGGGTTTGCCGATCGCCAGCGTCCCGACAGGAACGCCAGCCGGCATCTGCACCATGGAGAGCAGCGCGTCGGTCCCCACGAGCGGCGTCCCCGACAGCGGAACGCCTAACACGGGCACGAACGTGAGCGCGGCGACCATGCCGGCCACGTGCGCGGCAGCACCCGCACCCGCGATGATCGCGAGCAGGCCACGTGACTCGGCTTTCGATGCGTAATCGATCATCAAGTCCGGCGAGCGATGCGCCGAGATGACGCGCGCCTCGTACGGGATGCCGAACTCGGCCAGCGTTAGGCAGCAATGTTGCATGATTTCGTAGTCGGACTTGCTGCCCATCAGGACCGCGACGACAGGATCGGAGCTGGAAGGAGTCATTGGGCGACGTTGGTGCCGAAGTAGCGTGCCCACCACTTCAGCTCTTCATTATACCGGTGCACGGTGTTCCAGGGGGTCCAGCCCCCGTGATACATGTCGGGATACCTAACGAATCGCGCCGGAACTTTCCGCTTCTTGAGCGCGAGGTACATCTGCTCCGCCTGCTCGATCGGCACGCGCAGGTCCGCCTCGCCATGGATGAACATCGTCGGCGTGACGACTTTGTTGGCGTAGTATACCGGCGACTGGCGCTCCAGGAGCTTGCGGCCTTCGGGCTCCCACGGCGCGCCGTAAAACTCGCTCTCCTTCGTACGCGGAATGTCGGACGTCGCGTAGTCGCTGATCCAGTTGGAGATTCCCGCGCCCGTGATCGCCGCGGCGAAGCGCGGCGTTTGTGTGATCACCCAGTTGGTAAGGAAGCCACCGTACGAGTAGCCGGTGACGCCTAACCGTTTCGCATCGATGCGCTGCGTCTTCGCGACATAATCCACGCCTGCGATCACGTCTTCATAGTCTTTGAGCCCCCAGCCGCCGCCCCACGTCGCCCAGAGGAATTGCTCGCCGTAACCCGTAGAGCCGCGCGGATTCGTGTACAGCACGGCGTAGCCGTTGGCGGCCCACAGCTGGAACTGGAAGTTGAAATCCACGCCGTACGCGCCGTGCGGGCCGCCATGGATCGCGAGGATGAGCGGCACGGGCTGCGTCGTGTCGGCGCGCGATGGCATGATGACCCACCCTTCGACTGCGGTGCCGTCCTTGCTTGGGAACGACACGCGCGTCGTCGGGCGCAACAAGCGCGAGCCTGTAAAGCGGTCGTTGAAGCTCGTTAGGCGCCGCTCTCCCGTGCCGTCAGCTGCGGAGACGAAGAGCTCGCCCGGGTGCGTCGCGTCGCTCGCAACGTAGGCGATCTTGTCGAAGCGCGGCGTTTCGCTGATCCCTGTTAGGCGACGAGGCCCCTGGGTCACTTGAGTCACCGCGCCGCTGCTCAATGTCAGTTTGAAGAGATGCGATTCGCCGCCGATGCCGGCCTCGAAGGCGATCGTGCTGCCGTCGGGTGTAAACTGCGGCATGCCGGGGAGCTGATCCCAGCGCGCAGTCAGGTTCTCCAGCGAACCTCCCGCGGCCGGAATGCGGTAGAGGTCCACCGCTCCACCGTGCGGCTGTTTGGACGCAATCACGGCCGTGAGCCCCTGCTGACGACGGAACACGATGTGCTGACCGTCCGGACTCCACGCTGGCGAATCGTAGTCGTAGCCATCGTTCGTTAGGCGGCGGACCGCGCCTTCGAGACTCACGACGTAGAGATCTGCTCTCTCGTACACGTATTCGTCGCGCTGGCTGGAATCGGCGACAAAGGCGATCCGCCGGCTGTCAGGGCTCCACGCGATGCCGCTCACGTCGAGCCCGAGCGACGTGATCTTGCGTGGCGTGCCGCCCGCGCGGGGCACGACGTACAGCTCGCGCGGTGGGGTGGCTCGAGGGTCGGTGGGATCGGGGAGATAACCGCGTCCGTCGAACCGGTAGCTTACCCACTCCACAGCCTTCCCGGTAAAGCGCTCGGCGATCTTGCGTTCCGATTCGCTCATCACAGGCGCGTTAGGCGAAGTCGCCGGCGGCGTCGGGCGCGTGAACGCGATCCATTGATTGTCGGGACTGAAGATCGGCATCTCGACGACGCCAGGAATCTGAAAGGCTTCGCCCGGTCCCGAGTCGACGCGAAGGAACCACACGGAGCTCTCTGACCCCGCTTGTGGCGCTGCTCGCCGGCGCGACGAGAACGCGAGGAGCGTCCCATCCGGGCTCCAACGCGGATCCGACGCGCTGAACGCAGGTTGCGTCAGGCGCCGCGGTGGCGCTGATCCATCAGCGTCGGCGAGCCACACCTCGCTGTGTCGCCTGTTCTCCTGCTCGACGATCGTCGTGCGGACGAACGCTACCCACTTACCGTCGGGCGAAATCGCTGGGCTGCCGACCGTCTCGATCTGGTAATAGTCGTCCAGAGTGACAGGTCGTCTGGCGTCCTGGGAGACGACAACGATTGGGAAGCTGAGCGCGACGAACGCGACGATCGTTTTGCGCATGGAGGGCTCCAACGGGCTAGGCGCGCAACAGTAATAGGGGTTAGGGGATAGGGAATAGGGGTTGAGAGAAGGAGGTCCTTCAGCGACTATCTCGCGGCGATGGTCTACGCGCGCATTCCGAGTCCAGTGGGCGACCTTCTCGCGGTCGCTGAGCGAGGCGCGCTCGTGGAATTGAGCTTCGACGCCGGGCGCGCGCTGGCGCGGCGGCAGAAAACAGCGTCGGAGCCGTTGCGCGAGGCGCCGAGTGAGTTTTCACGCGTTCGCAAACAGCTCTCCGCGTATTTCGCCGGCGAGTTGCGCGATTTCGATCTGCCGCTGGCGCCGGTCGGCGCGCCGTTCGAGCAGCGCGTGTGGCGCGTGCTGCAGACGATCCCATACGGGACGACGACGAGCTATGGCACGATCGCGCGCGGGCTGGGGGCACCTAACGCGGCGCGAGCCGTCGGCGCAGCGAACGGGCGTAACCCGATCGCGATCGTCATCCCGTGTCATCGCGTGATCGGATCGACGGGCGGACTCACAGGGTACGGTGGTGGGCTGGCGCGGAAGCGGTCGCTGCTGGATCTGGAGAGCCGACACAGCGGACTTTTCGAGACGATTCCCAAACCCTAGGACACATGAACCCCAAGCTGATTCTGCTGATCGCGTTAGGCTTGATCGTTGCTGTGTACATTGCGTACTGGGCCCGCGAAGTCCAGCGCGCTGCGGCTTCCGGGAGAGTGGCGCCCGGCTTTTTTGAGCTCGCCATCGGCTTCGTGACGAACTTCTTCGATACGCTGGGGATTGGCTCGTTCGCGCCGACGACGTCCGTTTACAAGTTCTGGCGCATGGTCCCCGATGAAAAAATTCCGGGGACGCTCAACGTGGGGCACACGCTCCCCACCGTCGTGCAGGCGTTCATTTTCATCGCGCTCGTTCAAGTGGGTTTTGTCACGCTCGTGGTCATGATAGCCGCGGCCGTGTTAGGCGCCTACGGAGGCGCCGGGATCGTCTGCCGCTGGCCGCGCCGAAACATTCAGATCGGCATGGGCTTGGCGTTGCTCGTGGCCGCGACGCTATTCACGCTGACGAATCTCAACGTCTTCGCCAATATCGGCAGCGATGCGCTATCGCTCTCCGGCACGAAGCTCGCGATCGGCTTCGTCGGTAATTTCGCTTTGGGCGCGCTCATGACGCTCGGTATCGGGCTCTACGCGCCGTGTATGATCCTCGTGAGTTTGCTGGGGATGAATCCGACCACGGCATTCCCGATCATGATGGGCTCGTGCGCCTTCCTCATGCCGATCGGCAGCATGCGTTTCATCAAGGAAGGGCGCTACAGCCTGCGGCCCGCGTTAGGCCTCGCGCTGGGCGGGATCCCGGCGGTGTTGATCGCGGCGCTCATCGTCAAGTCGCTGCCGGTCGTCTGGGTGCGTTGGCTTGTGGTCCTCGTCGTGCTCTACGCCTCGACGATGATGTTGCGCTCTGCGCTAACCAGGGAACCAGAGCCGAGCCCGGCGCCTGGGGGAGCGGGAGACTAGCCAAGAGCTGGAGTTCACGATGAAGGCGAAAGCGAAAAAAAAGGTCGTCAAACGAGCAGCGAAGAGGCGCGTCACGGCGAAGCGTGAATCGCGCGCGCTGCACGACAAGCGCTTCCCGAACGAAAGTGCCGCCTATCGTGCCGCCCGTAACAAGCTGCTCGCCGCGGAGATGGAGTTGCGGGACCAAACCGAGGCAGTGGCGGAGCTGCGCCGCAAACTCCCGTTAGGCGGCGAGCTCGCGGAAGACTACGCGTTCGTCGACGTGGATGCGTACGGAACGCCGCGCGAGGTGCGTCTGTCGCAGCTCTTCCAGCCGGGCCGGGACGCGCTCGTCGTGTACAGCTTCATGTACGGGCCGAACATGAAGCAGGCGTGTACGTCGTGCACGTCGATCCTGGACGGTCTCGACGGCTCGGCGCGACACATAACGAACAAAGTGAGTATGGCCGTCGTTGCGAAGTCACCGATCGAGCGGATCGCGGCATTTGCGCGGCAGCGCGGTTGGCGGCATTTGCGACTGCTCTCGTCGCACGACAATTCATACAACGACGCGTACTTCGGCGAGGCCGATGGCTATCAGATGCCGATGCTCAACGTCTTCGTGCGCCGCGAAGGAAAGATCTATCACACGTATGGGACGGAGCTGCTCTACGCGCCGAAGCGCGCGGGGCAGGACGGGCGTCACGTCGATTCGATCTGGCCCCTATGGAGCATGTTCGACTTCACGCCGGAGGGGCGCGGGACGACGTGGTACCCTCGACTGAGCTATGCAGAGGACTCCGCGAGATAAGGGTATGCGCTTGCTCTTTCCGCTCTTGTTCTAGGCCGGCGAGCCAGCGGCCGATGCCGCGGTGCGCGACCGCCACGTCCGCAACTCCGACGTCCCGGAGACGATATCGCGCCAGGCGCGCACGCCTCCCGGCAGTGCTATCCACGCCGTCGCGTAAATGAGGCCGAAGAGTACGAGGCGAAGCGCGAGAGCTATGACCGCCGTCCCAGCGTGAGGGAGAAACGGATCGGCCGTCCACAGCGCGAGCCCAGCAGCCAGCGCGGCGCCGAGCGGCCGCAGGAAGATCGTTAGGCAATCGCCGAGGGACGCCGGTGCGAAGCGCAGTCCGAACCAAAGGCTGGGAACCGCGAGCAGAACATTCGCAATGGCTACGGCCACCGCGACGCCATAGGGACCACGCGTTGCGCCAAGCAGCACCGCCACGATGTTGACTGGAGTCGTGACGAACGTCCAACGCAGCTGCCGGTCGGTTTGTCCGAGCGACATGT
>CBQVAZ010000188.1:0-6634 GCA_967720205.1 uncultured Gemmatimonadaceae bacterium
CGCTCCAGGATCTGAGCCAGGTGATGATTGGCCGGATAGCGTGTGAAGGGCCGCAGCATCGGGTCATCACTGCCGAAGGGGACGATGCCTTTGCCGGCGTAGAGAGAGAGCTGGGCGGCGCCTAACGCAGCGCGCGTCCCGAGCATGAGCTCGTGCAGATACGTATGCGGATGCCGCCTGTCGATGTACCCCTCCCCATACGTCCCCGGACTCAGCTCACCACGGCGCAGCGTGTAGCCCTCGACGTTGTAGACGCCTAACGCCTGGAGTCGGCCGTTCCAGCCCGTGGCGCTCGCCATCAGCATGGGCTGGGTGAGGTAGCCTTCGCTGAACGTCTTTCCACCGCTGGCCGAGATGCGCGTGACGAGTCCCGTCGCCATCGCACCGACGCAGAACGGCGCCGTGTCACACGGCGTCCCATGAACGTGCTGCGCGCCCAGAAGTCGCGCAACCAGGGGCAAGGCGAGCGCTATATGCCTAACGCTTTGTCGCACTCGTGTCGCGTTTGCCCGTCGACGATGCGGCGATGCTGTCCGTCACGATGCGCGCCGTGCGAATGAAATCGAGCTTCGGGTAATCGCGCTCGAGGTACGCATTCCCTTCCGCACGGATGCGCGTCTGATCCGGACCGTTTCCGTTGGGATAGGCGTCGCCGTAATCGGCATATAGTGAATCGATGACCGCCAAACCGTCGACGACGCGGCCGATCGGCGCGAATCCCATTTCGTCGAGATTCCTGTTATTGACGATGTTGATGAACAGTTGATTTGTGCGTGTGTTCGGGTCGCTACGCATCGCGAACGTGAGATACCCTCGGCGATTGCTCTCGCGAACGGAATCGTCCTGAATCGGCATCTTTTCCCACGCCGCATTCACGCTCGGGTCGCCGTGCATGCCGAATTGCGCCATGAACGAGCTTACCACGCGGAAGAAGCGCACGTTGTCGAAGTACCGACTCTGCACGAGCTGATAGAAGCGATCCACCCCACGCGGGGCCCAATCCCTGTGCGATTCAACGACGAACGGCCCCTTGCTCGTCTCGAAGCGTACACGAAACACGTTAGGCGCAGTGGTGGCGCTGTCGACTGGCATGCCGACAGTACGCGGTGCGGCGCTGTCGCCCGCGCTGCGTGGCGCCGCTTCGCCGCCGCAGGATGTGAGGAGAGCGGCCACGGCCGCGTGCGCGATTACTCCGAATCGAGACATGATATCGTTAGGGTCGTTTGATCAGTTTAGGCGCAAAGCGTGCAACGCGACCTCGGCCGCCGGACGCCCATCCAGCGCCGTCCTTCGCAAAGCGCACGGCGTGATAGTCGACTGTATCCGACCGTATCCAGTTCCGGCCACCATCGAAGGAAATGTCCGTACCATTGGTTCCTACGGCTACGACCATCGCCCCATTAGTTAGGGGGACGATGGCAACTCCAGAGCGGAATCCGTTAGGCATCGTCGTGGCGGCGGTCCACGTGAAGCCACCGTCCGTCGTAACGGCAGCTGAACGATCCCGCTGTGTCGGCTGGTCATAAGTGCCACCCACGGCGACGCCGCGCGCGCCATCGGCAAAGCTCAAGGCAAAGACGCCCGACGCCGGCGTTGCGTCCGCGAGAGGTGCCGTCGCAGCCGTCCAGGTTTTTCCGGCGTCGACGGTGCGGAAGACTCGCGCGACGTTCACGCCTGTGCCGATCCAAGCATGTTTGGTACCGTGCATAACGAGCGAGCTGCCGCTTGCCGCGAAGGCGCCTTCGCCTTGCCTGGCCGACGGCCGCGACTCGCTAGGCGCCTCGCGCCACGAGCGCCCGCCGTCGTCGGATGCGAGAATGAAGAAGCGTCCGCCGATTGGATCGCCGACTACGAGACCGCGCCGGGTCCCCGCCCAAAAGCCGACTGCGTCGAGAAAGACCGCGCTGTCCGCGTTTTCATAGACCAGAGTCCAGCGTTTGCCACCGTTTTCAGTGCGCCAGATGCGACCGGCCGTAGCGGCCACCACAGCCGTGTTCGCATCGAATGCGGCGATCGCACGCAGGTCGAACTTGCTCGCCCCAGGCACGCTGTCGGCGATCCACGTGGCGCCACCGTCGATTGTATGGATGACAGTTCCGCCACTGCCGCTCGCCCAGGCGACGCGAGAGCTGACCACGCTCAAGCCGCGCAGCGACGCAGCCGTGTTGCTTTGTTGCGGAATCCATTGGGCGTGTAGAGGGGCCGCTAACGCACAGCTGAGCGAAAGGCCGAAGGCCAAAGGCCAAAGGCCAAAGGCTAAAGAAGGTAGAGCGGCGCGGCGCGTCATCGGCAGTAATTTGCACGCCGTGCAGACCCACCGCGCGCGGTTTCTCGTCATCGGATCGGGGGTCGCCGGGCTACACACCGCGCTGCGCGCGGCGGCGCACGGCGACGTCCTCCTGGTCACCAAGGGCTCGCTCTTCGACAGCGGAACCTCCTACGCCCAGGGAGGCATCGCCGCAGCGTTAGGCGCCGGCGATTCCCCGGAGCTGCACCGTCAGGACACGCTCGCCGCCGGCGCCGCGCTGTGCGACAGGCGCGCTGTCGAGGTGCTCGTCGAAGAAGGGCCGGCTCGCGTGCGCGAGCTGCAGCTCGCCGGAGCGCACTTCGACCTCACGCCCGGCGGCAAGATTGCGTTAGGCAGGGAAGCGGCGCATTCCCGTCGCCGAATCGCGCACGCCGGCGGCGATCGCACCGGCGCAGAGATCGTGCGCAGCCTGATCCAGCGCCTCGCCGCCACGCCGAGCGTGCACGTACTCGAGCGCACGCGCGTGCTCGACCTTCTCGTGATGCAGCGAGCCAAGCGCTGTTACGGCGCAAAAGCGACGATCGCGGGCAGCCCCGCCGAGCTCTACGCAGATGCTACGGTCCTCGCGACAGGCGGTTGTGGACAGCTTTTTCGCTACACGACGAATCCGCGGGTCGCGACTGGCGACGGCTACGCCATCGCATATCGCGCCGGGGCCGTGCTGCGCGACATGGAGTTCGTTCAGTTCCATCCCACGGCGCTCGACACACCTGAAAACCCGCTCGCGCTGGTTTCAGAGGCAGTACGCGGTGAAGGAGCGCGCCTCCTCGATGCAAATGGCAAGCGCTTCATGCTCAAGCGCCATCGCTTGGCCGAGCTCGCCCCACGCGACGTCGTTGCGCGGGAGATCTACCGCGAGAAGCAGCGCACTGGCGAGGTCTGGCTCGACGCTACGGCGTTAGGCGCCGAGTTTGCGACCCGCTTTCCGGGCATCTTCGCCCTATGCCGAGCGCGCGGCATCGACCCGCGCACTGACCGGATCCCGGTCACACCGGCCGCCCACTATATGATGGGGGGCGTCGCGACAGACCTGGCTGGCCGCTCATCCATTGAACGTCTCTATGCCTGTGGCGAAGTGGCGTGCACCGGCGTGCACGGCGCAAATCGTCTCGCCTCCAACTCCTTGCTCGAGGGCCTCGTTTTCGCCGAGCGCGTCGCGCGTGATTTGGAGAGGGCTAAACCACTCAAGCCGCCGCGTCGTCCGAGCCGCTGGTCTGCTCCGCGGCTGAGCGACCGTGGGGCCGCGCAGGTCGCAGCCGACACCATCCGCCAGATCATGTGGGATCACGTCGGTATCGACCGCGATGCCACCGAGCTGACCGAAGCAATCACGGCACTCGGCGACATCGGGCGACGGCTGCCGACCGGTGCGACAGAGGAGTCGAACATGGTCCAGGCTGCGATGCTGATCGCCCAATCTGCCTTACGGCGCGACGAGTCCAGGGGTGGGCATCACAGGCGTGACTTTCCCAAGTTGCGGCGGTCCTGGAATGCGAGGCATGTGGAACAGATGAGGTCTGAGGTGAGAGGTCAGAGGTCAAAGGGGTGAAAACGGGAGGGATGGTGGAGGTAGACCGGGTGAGTGGCCTGAGAGAGATTGCTTCACATGGCCGAACCAGCGCTCAATGCGCACGCGGCACTGCACGCCGAAATCCGCACGCTGGCGGCCGAGAAGCGCGCGGTCATACTGGCGCACAACTACGAGCGCCCCGAGGTACAGGACGTCGCCGATTTTGTGGGCGACTCGCTAGGCCTGAGCCGCGAAGCCGCCAAGACGCCCGCCGAGGTGATTGTGTTCTGCGGCGTGCACTTCATGGCGGAAACAGCCGCCATGCTGTCACCGCAGAAGACCGTTTTGTTACCGGATCTCGCTGCTGGGTGCTCGCTGGCCGCCACGATCGACGCCGCGCAATTACGATCATGGAAGGCTGAACATCCCGGTGCCGTCGTCGTTTCTTATGTCAACACCTCGGCTGAAGTCAAAGCCGAGAGCGACTATTGCTGCACGTCAGGCAATGCCGTCGACATCGTGAACAGCATTCCGAGCGAGCGTGAGATTCTTTTTCTGCCGGACCTGTTCCTTGGCGCACACGTTAGGCGCGTAACCGGGCGCCGCAACATGCACGTCTGGATGGGCGAGTGTCATGTGCACGCGGGGATCACCCCCGAGAGCCTCGAGCGGCAGCGTGCCGAGCATCCCGGCGCCGAGCTGCTCATTCACCCCGAGTGTGGTTGCGCCACGAACGTTGTCGAGGCGGTGTCTGCTGGAGCGATCTCCGGGAACGGCAGCCAGATTCACATCCTGTCGACCGAAGGGATGATCAAACGGCCTCAGCAATCACAGGCCGACACATTCATCGTGGCGACTGAAACAGGTATTCTTCACCGGCTCAGGCGAGCCAACCCTGACAAGACATTCATCGCCGCGAGCGAGCGCGCGCAGTGCGCGTACATGAAGGTTACGACGCTCGAGAAAGTGCGCGCTTCGCTTGAGCGCACGCAGCACGTCATCACGGTGAGTCCAGAGATAGCCGCGCGCGCTCGAACGGCGATTGAGCGCATGGTCTCGATAGGCAGCAGCGTGCCAGCGCAGGTGGCGCAAGACCCCGGCGAGTAGAAACGCAGGCATCGAAGCAGGAGGAGGTCGCGTTATGCAGATGCAGCCCGAGCAGCGCCCCAGTCACAATCCCCCGCGTACAATCACACCGTTCTCGGTCTCGCCGATGACGACCTCGAACCGGCTGCGTTTTCCACTCAGCCAGTACGAGCTGTCGACGCGCGTTAGGCAGGCGCTCGAAGAAGACAGTGCCTTCAACGACGTGACCACGATGGCGACTGTAGTGAGCTCGCGTCACGCGCGCGCCAAACTGGTTGCGCGGCAGGATGGGACGCTGGCGGGCGTGCCGCTCGCGCTGGAATCATTCCGGCAGCTCGATCCCAAGGTTTCCATGCGCATCGACGCCGAAGACGGTCAGTCGGTGACGCGCGGCGCGACAGTCCTGTTTCTCACCGGTCACGCGCGCGGGCTGCTCTCGGCGGAACGCACGGCACTCAACTTCATGCAGCGCCTGTCGGGAATTGCGAGCCTAACGGCGCGATATGTGGCGGCGGTGCGCGGCACACGCGCCAAGATCCTCGACACGCGTAAGACGACGCCCGGCTGGCGTTCGCTGGAGAAGTACGCCGTGCGCGCGGGCGGAGGCTCCAATCACCGAATGGATCTCGCCGATTCGGTGTTGATCAAAGACAATCATTTAAGAGCAGTCGAAGGCGACGTACGTCTAGCTATCCGTCGCACGCGAGAACAGGAGCCAAACGCGAAAGTCGAAGTCGAGTGCGATACGATCGCGCAGGTTGAAGCCGCGCTGTCCGCCAACGCCGACATCATCCTCCTGGACAACATGCCGCTGGATGACATGCGTGCCTGCGTCGAGGCGATTGCAGGACGGGCGCTCGTGGAGGCGTCAGGCGGAGTGAACCTGGACAGCGTGAGGGCGATCGCCGAGACCGGCGTCGACTTCATTTCGGTCGGTGCGCTCACGCACTCGCCGCCTGCGATGAACCTGGCTCTCGATTTTGAGTAGCGAGCCTGACGAGCAACCAGTAGGAGAAGACGAGCCGCCGACGCCGGGGATGCCCGAGGTCTGCGTCGTGTGCGGATCGACGGATTTGGAAGAGATACTGTGCAAGGTCGTGTGTAGGAACTGCGGTACGATCTTGATGAGCTGCGAAGACTTGTAAAAGGCAGCGCACTCTGGCCGAGCCGGGGGCCGCACCATACACTTTGGGCGCCCCTCGCCCGCTACTTGTCGTCAGGCACCCCGTCGTCGTCGGAGAGTTTGCGTGCCTACGGATTCCGGACCGGAGTCTGATGTCCCAGCGGTGCTCGCGTCCCGCTACGAGATCCGCCGCGAGATCGGTCGCGGCGGTATGGCGCGCGTGTACCTGGCGCGTGATGGAGTGACAGGGAACCTCGTCGCGATCAAGCTGCTGCACCGGGACCTACACGCGACGACGATGGCGGAGCGATTTCATCGCGAGATCAAGGTGCTGTCGCGTCTCCGGCATCCCAACATCGTGCGCATACTCGATTCGCAGCAGGATGCCGGCGCGCTCTTCTTCGTTATGGAGTACGAGCAGCGAGAGACGTTACGGCAGCGACTCGCGCGCGACGGCATGCTTTCGGTTGACCGAACGATTGCACTGGCGCGCGATCTCGCGGCCGCGATCGACTATGCGCATGGCGAAGGCGTCGTGCATCGCGACATCAAGCCGGAGAATATTCTGCTCGATGACCGGCATGCGTTGCTCTGCGATTTCGGGATC
>CBQVAZ010000189.1:0-6618 GCA_967720205.1 uncultured Gemmatimonadaceae bacterium
TCAAGCTCCACCGCGCCTCAGCGCGGCAGCGACGGCTTCCTTCCGACGGCGACTCACGGGCACGCGCGTGCCGTCGCGCAGTATGACCACCGCCCCTGCCCCGAGCGTGGATCGCAGCTCCTGAATCCTGCCTAACGCGACGATCGCGGAGCGATGCACGCGCAGGAAGCGCGTATTGTCGAGACGCTCTTCGAACGACGCGAGCGATTCGCGGATGAGCAGTTGCTTCCCGCGCGTGTGAATGACGGCGTAGTAGTCGTCTGCCTCGATCCACTCGATCTCGGCGGCGTCGACTACGATCATTCCGTTCGCCGTCGGCACGCTGATGCTGGTGCGCGTCGCCTGCTGCTCAGCGAGCAGACGCCGAAGTCGTTCCGCGAGCGCAACTGCTTCGCGATCGCGGCGCCGTTCAACGACGCGTTTCAGTGTGGAGCGGAATCGCTCCTGTGTGACTGGCTTGACGAGATAGTCCAGCGCATGCGTCTCGAACGCGCGCGCGGCGAATTCATCGAATGCCGTGACGAAGACGACCGCAGGCATCGCGTCAGGTCCGATCTCGCGCACGACGTCGAAGCCGCTCATCCCCGGCATTTGAATATCGAGAAAGACGAGCCCGGGCTTGAGCGCGCGCACGGCCCGAACCGCGTCGCGGCCGTTGCGACATTCACCCACGACCTCGAACTCCCCGTATGACTCGAGGAGCTGCCTAACGCCTCTGCGCGCCAGCGGCTCGTCGTCGACGATGAGCGTGGCGATCGTCGTCACGACGCGGTCGAGTCCTGCTGCGGGACGATCGCCGGACGATAAGGAATGCGAACGCGCGCCACGGTTCCTCCTCCGCTGCGCGGTTGCAACTCGAGGACGGCGCCTGCTCCATAGAGTGTGGAGATCCGCTCGCGCACGTTGCGCAAACCCACTCCTCCGCCGTTAGGCGTGCTGGAGACGCCAGGGCCGTCATCGCCGACAGTCAATACGAGATCTTCACCCTCCAGCTGCGCCGCGATTTCGATCGTGCCGCCGGCGACGCTCTCGCTTATCCCGTGCCGCAGAGCATTCTCGACGAGCGGCTGCAGAACGAACTGCGGGACGAGCGCGTCCACGACACGCGGATCGATGTTACGAACGATGCGGAGCCTGTCGCTGAATCTGATCTGCGCCACAGCGAGATAGCCGTCGAGAAAACGCAGCTCCTCATCGAGGGGAACCTCCTGTCGATTGTCGCTCGTGAGCACTTGCCGCAGCAGCTCGCTCAGCAACTCCAGCATGCGTTCCGCGTTCGCCGTGTCCTTGTCGCGGATGAGCACGAGCAGCGCGTTCAAGCTATTGAAGAGAAAATGCGGATTGATCTGCGTGCGCAGCGCCGTTAGGCGCGCTTCGGCCACTTGCGCCGCCAGTTTCGCCGCTTGCGACTCTTTCTCGCGCACCTCGGCGAAGTAACTGAGCGCGTGCACGCAACCGAGTGTCGTGAAGTACATGAACACGGACCACGGGATCGTTCGCAGCATCCAACTCGACACCGTCGCCGGGATCGTGTGAAGTAATGCGCCGACGACGAGTCCCATGCCGGACCATCCGACGCAGAGGATCATCGCGCCTGCTAAGTGAATCGCGATGTGCTTGCCGAGGTTCGGATGGCGCAGCGGGTAGCGGCGCCCGAGAAAGAAAGTGATCGGGATGAGCGCGCCGAGTATGATCCACTCGAATCCGCCCCACAGCATCCAGCGCCATGGCTGCGCGTTCTGCGGATCGATGCGCCCTTGCACGTACGACTGGAGTACGTCGAGCACCGCCGGCACGAGGCAGGCGGCCGACATGAGGAGCCACGGGCGACGCATCAGGAAGCCCATCATTGGCAAGAACGTATCGCGCGGCCAGCGAAGCGCGACTGTTGTACTGCAATCCGGCCGCTTGCTGCGCTGCGGCCGCCGTTCGCTGATCGTGCATTGCCGCGGAGCTCCAGCGGGTGCACTTCTGAAGCGATGACGACCCCTCCGGGGAGGATGCCGCATGAACGCGACAGCTGCCCTCACATCGCGTACGGAGCCGACGGAGCCCGATGCGCCGCCTAACGTGAAGGCGCTACGCCAGCGCATCGTTTCGCTGGACATCGTGCGCGGCGCCGTCATGGTGCTCATGGCAATCGACCATGTGCGCGTGTATGCGGGCGTGCCTGCCGGAGGTCCAACGCCGGGGGTCTTCTTCACGCGTTGGGTCACGCACTTCTGCGCGCCGGCGTTCTTCTTCCTCGCTGGAACCGCGGCGTACCTCTACGGACAAAGACAAGAGTCGCGGACGCAGCTCGCGAGGTTTCTCCTAACGCGCGGCTTGTGGCTGGTCCTGCTCGAACTGACGCTGCTGCGCTTCGGCTGGACGTTCAATTTCGACTACGCGCACTTCACGTTCGCCGGTGTGATCTGGGCGCTCGGCTGGTCCATGGTCGTTTTGTCCGCGCTCGTCTTTCTTCCAACAGCTGCAGTCGCGACGATCGGACTGCTGATCATCGTCGCGCACAATGCCGTCGCCGGGCGCATCTTCGGCGGCGAATCGGCATCTTGGTTCTCGCGCGTGCTGTACGCGGGCGACGGTTTCCAGGTTGCCGGACTGCAGGTCGCCATCCTCTACGTGCTCCTTCCGTGGATCGGCGTGATGGCGGCTGGCTACGGGTTCGGCGCCATCATGCGCATGCCTTATGAGCGGCGCCGGCGGTTGTGCCTAACGATTGGCGTCGTGGCCGTCGCCCTCTTCGTTTTGCTTCGAGCAACCAGCGTGTACGGCGATCCGCGGCCGTGGCCGCCGCAAGACGGACCGATGCCGGCTTGGCTCGCCTTTCTCAACACGAGCAAGTACCCCGCTTCGCTTCAGTTTCTTTTGATGACGTTAGGGCCCGTGCTCATCGTGCTGCCGTTTCTCGAGAACGCGCGGGGACGCGTGGCGCGATGGCTCTCGGTCTTTGGACAAGTGCCGTTCTTCTACTACGTGCTGCACATCCCGCTGATACACGTCGTCGCCGTGTTGATCTCGCTCGTGCGCACGCCGGCCAGCACCGGGTTGTTGATCGGCAACTATCCGCTCATGCCGCCCGAACTGCCGCCTGAGTACCGCTGGAGTTTGTGGCAGCTGTATCTCGTAACAGCGCTCGTTGTCATCGCTCTCTATTTCCCGTGCCGCTGGTATGCGCGCGTGAAGGCACAGTCGCGCAACCGCTGGCTCAGTTTTCTCTAGCGAGGTCGTTATGCAGTCCAGAATCCTCTTTGCCGCGCTCGCGGCGATGATCGCAACAACTCCTCTGCTTGCGCAGAAAGTGCCTCAGCGCACCGAAGAGCAGCTGAAAGCATCCTATGACGAGCACGCGAAAGACTTCGACTACCTCCTTGGCGACTGGTCCTTCAGGTCGGTCAGCAAGGAGTTCGGAAAGGGACAAGGCTTCTGGACAGCGGTGCGCATGGCAGAGGGCGCCGAAATTCTGGACGAGTTCCGCATCGTCGGCGATAGCGGCGAGACGTGGTATGCCTCGTCAACATTCCGTGCGTACAATGCCATGCTCGATCAATGGGAATTGATCTCGGTGGACCAAGGCCGCGGATTGCATGACTTTGGCACCGCACGTCGAGTAGGTAAGGAGATGCATATCGAACAGACGTTCGGCTCGATGAGTCCGCAGCCTTTCCTTTGGCGCATCCGCTACTACAACATCCAGCCGGATCGCTTTTCCTGGACGGCGGACCGCTCACCCGACGGTGGCAAGACGTGGCAAAAGGAATACTTGCAGATCGAGGCTCGGCGCATCGGGCCAGCGCGCTCGTTAGGTCAGTTGGCCCCTGCGCGGAAGACTTCGGAATGAACACGCGGGCGTCATGAATATCGAGCCACTGCCGTTAGGCTCGAGGCTCGAGCAGTACGAAGGGCAGGCGCGCGATGTGCTCGACGCCAGCCGCACGAACGACGCCGATGTCGTCGAATTCGTGAGAGGCGTCGCGGCGGGCTTCGACTACTTGCATGGCGATAGCGCTTCAGAACCGCGCGTCACGGAAGACGAGGCACGCGCGGGGGTCGCTCGCTGGTACCACTTTGAGAGTTGGGCGTCGCTCAAGCATTGGCTCGCCGAGTTCGATCGCGCCGATTCGTTGGTCGCGCCTTTCGAGCGTGCAGTGGAAGCCATCGTCTCTGGAGACATCGACACACTCGATCGCTTGCTGCGCGAGCACCCGTCGCTGATTCGGCAAGAGTCGCTGCGCGGACATCGCGCGACATTGCTCATCTACTCAGGTGCGAACGGCGTGGAGTGGTATCGTCAAAAGACTCCGCGCAACGCTGTGGCGATCGCCGGACGATTGCTCGACGCCGGCGCAGAAATCGATGCGGTCGGCAAGATGTATCGTGGGACGACGACGTTAGGCCTGGTGGCTACGAGCGTGCATCCAGTCGTGACTGGGGTTCAAGAGCCGCTGATGCAGCTGCTGCTCGACCGTGGAGCGTCGATAGCGCGTGCCGTCGCGCCTGACTATACGGATGGGCTGGTCGTCACTGCTTGTCTCGCGAATGGGCGGCCGGGCGCAGCGGAGTTTCTCGCGCGCCGAGGTGCGGAGCTGGACGTCGAAGGTGCCGCTGGTGTCGGAGATCTGGCTGCCGTGAAGCGCTGCCTCGGTGAGGACGCCCCGCGCGGGAAACCGAGTCAGCGGCAATTGCAGCGCGCGTTCAATTGGGCGTGCGGCTATGGGCGCACCGAGGTCGTCGAGTTTCTGCTCACCAAAGGGATGAGTGTGCGCGACGCGGAGTCAGGCGATACACCGCTGCATCATGCGTCACACGGCGGACACGCGGACATCGTCAAGCTGCTCCTCGCGCGCGGCGCCGAAGTGAACGCCATAGACAAGTCGTATGAAGCGACACCGTTAGGCTGGGCGATGTATGGATATCTGCATCCGTCGCCGGAGGCGACGCGGGCGAGGCCGCATGAAGTTGTGGAGCTGCTGCTCGCGGCAGGCGCGGTGGTGGAGCGGGAGTGGCTGGAGGATGAGAAAGTGCGCGGCGACGCTAGGATGCGTGCTGCACTCGGCGAAAGTGCGTCGAGAGCGTCATGAGTTAAGAAGCAAGAGCGTTAAACGGTGCCTAACGCGCACGCGTTAAGGTCGTCAACAGCGGTAAACAGTTAGGCGCTTCGCTTGCCTCTCATACGCTGTGACTCGTCCTCCGCGATGCGGCGCTGCAGAGTGAGCTTGAGTGAAATCAACATGCGACGAGCGAGCTCAATTGTCAGTTGCTGCCGAGCGTGTGTGTCTTCAGTGACAATTCTTGCGTCGCGAGCGAGAGTCAGTTGCTCCTCCAGCTCATTCAAAGAAGCAATTGCGATCTCGACAAAATGGAGGAACTCTACGCGTTCTACGCGCGAACATCCCTCTGCAATGTTGGACTCTACCGACGTGGCGGCGCGTATGGCTTGGCCCCGCAGGCCTGGTACTTTGCGTGCGAGCTTTTCGGGAAGCGCGTCGATGACCGAGAGAGTCAAACGGCGCGCCAGATGCCAGACGCGGAGCTTCCTGAAATCTTGCACGCTCGACAATAGAGCGAAGCAAGGTGTGCCGCGTCTCATTTCAATGCAGCATTCAGCATCTCACTGCTTCACGCAGTTGACGACCTTAACGCCTCTGCAGACGAACTGTTTAACGCTGTCGCTTCTTAACCCATGACGCGGTCGACGTTGTTCACTTCGCGCTGATTCTTAACCCATGACGCAGTCGACGCAGTTTCAACCCCCTGGACGGCCACGCCCCGTCGTCATAGGTTTTGCGCAGGCGCCCAGGTCGCCCGCCGTCCGCGCAAAGGGCCGAGCCCACCTGATTCTGTGTTCGTACAACTCGCGATCTTCTTTCTGCCCGTCGTGCGGACGCGGGCATGTGTGAAAGGAGATCGTCATGTCTGATCTATTCCCGCGTGCGCTACCAGCGCGTCCGTCGCTGGAGCAACTCCGCAAACAAGCCAAGGATCTGCTGCGCCTCTTTGCGAGCGGTGACGCCACCGCTGCGCAGCGCTTTCGCAACGTACTTCCCAAAGTCGCTGAGGCATCGCTCGGCGATGCGCAGTTCGTCATCGCGCGCGAGTACGGCTTCGAGAGCTGGCCCAAGCTTGTCCAGCATGTCGAAGCGATCAATCCCTCGAGCCGCGCCGCGCAGTTCGAGCAGTTCGCCAAGGATCTCGTCTCCGCCTATCGCATCGGCGAACCGGATGCGCTCAAACGTCTGAGCGACATGTTCGCGCGACAGGCCACGCAGGATTTCGTGCGCGAGCACGTGCAGCATCGGCTGAAAGCCCTAACGAGTACGCCGCGTGTCGACGGCGAATTCTCGATCGTAGACGCGCAGCTCATCATCGCGCGACAGTACGGCTTCGAGAATTGGGCCAGTCTCGTGACGAGTTTTTCTTCCACGGCGCAGGACAGAGGAGCCGCCGCGCTGGGCCTGAGCTCATCACCGCCATTCTATCGCATCGATTGGAAAGAGAACGCCATCGAGCTCAAGCCGCCGCTCTCCGACAAGGACTGGGACACGATCTTCGCAGTCATGAAAGAGCAGCGTATCACCAAGTTGCGAACGAACGGGCTCCTGACGGATTCGGCGGCGG
>CBQVAZ010000190.1:0-6612 GCA_967720205.1 uncultured Gemmatimonadaceae bacterium
CGGCTGTACGATCGAGCCATCGAAGTGCGCCGTCGATTCGGCGGCGGAATGCGGCAGAGCGGCGTTCTCGCCGCTGCTTGTCTCCATGGCCTGGATCATCATTACAATCGCCTCGCCGACGATCACGAGAAGGCGCTGACGTTTGCGCGCATCGTGGATCGCGCGCTGGCGGCGAGCGTCGTCCCCCCTGAGACGAACATCGTGATGATCGACCTGGCGCCAGGGATGGTTGCTACCGACGTCGCCCGACGCGCCGCCGAAAAGGGCGTCCTGGTGAGCGTTTGGACGCCATCGCGGCTTCGCACCGTCTGGCACCTGGATGCGACGGCTGCAGACGCGGCCACGGCCGGCGAACGAGTGCGCGAAGCGCTCGACGAAGCGTGGCGCGATCTCGCTGATACTTCGGAATGGCCGGCCATGCCCTTAGATTCCTCAGCGCTCCAGGCCCCGAAGGTCGTGGGCCCACCAACTCCGTCAGGACCCCGCAGGTAGCAGCGGTACGTGGTGTCTTGCGTCGCTTCGTTCGGCCTGGAGTATCGCGCGGGACTATCGCAGGCACCTTCTGCCGCTAGCTCGCGCGATTCCTTTTTGGGGCTTAGCGCCAAGGCTTGGGAGATGACTGAATGATCGCGCTGGCCCGCAAATACAGACCGCGCAACTTCGCCTCCGTCGCCGTGCAGACGCACGTCGCGACCACGCTGAAGGGAGCGATCGCGCGTGGGCGAGTGGCCCACGGCTATCTGCTCTGCGGCCCGCGCGGCGTTGGGAAGACGACGCTCGCGCGCGTCCTCGCGATGGCGCTCAACTGTGAACGACGCGTCGACGGTGAGCCGTGCGGTGAGTGTGAATCGTGTCAGCGCATCTGGGCAGGCAGTGCGAGTCTCGACGTCGTCGAGATCGATGCCGCATCGAATCGCGGCGTCGACGATGCGCGTGAGCTTCGCGAGCGAGCGATGTACGCGCCCTCAGGTGAGCATCGCTACAAGGTCTACATCGTCGACGAAGCGCACATGCTCACGCGCGAAGCCTGGAACGCGCTGCTCAAGATTTTGGAGGAGCCGCCGTCGCGCGTTGTCTTTGTATTTGCCACGACTGAGCCGCAGAAAATCGCGCAGTCGGCGCTACCTGTGCTGAGCAGGCTGCAGCGCTTCGATCTCAAGCGCATCGGTCCCGTTGAAATCCGAGAGCGCCTGTCCACAGTGCTATCAGCCGAAGGGTTGGAAGCCGAACAGGACGCGTTGGTCATGCTCGCGCGTGCCGCTGACGGTTCGATGCGTGACGCGCTCAGCCTGACGGATCAGGTTCTCGCGCTTGGCGAAGGCTCGATCACGACGGAGCGCGTGCGCCATGCGCTTGGGCTTGTCGCTGAAGAGGAGCAGTTGGCGTTGCTCGATTTGATTGCAGAGCGACGAGCGAGCGACGTCTTCCCGGCGATGGAACGGCTGATGGACGAGGGAGTCGACCTGAACGTGCTGCTCAACGGCTTCGCGGACATGCTGCGCGCGCAGCTCGCCGTCACGTTAGGCGCGGAGCCGCAGGGCGTCTCCGATCGCACGCGGCAGGCGCTGGAAGAGCGGAAGGAGCGTCTCACCGCCGGCGATCTGCTGCGCATGCTGCACCTGGTCGGCGAGCTGGAGCCGCGCTTCAAGCGCAGCGGCCAGCAGCAAACGCTGTTCGAGGTGCTGCTCGTTCGTCTTGCGCTACTGGACCGTACCGTTGTGATCGAAGAGCTGCTGGCGCAGCTCGCTGGAGCGGAGCCGACGCCGGCGAACACCCCGGCGGAGCAAGACACTCCGCGCCGAGCGGCGGCCCCCGCACCGCCGTCGCAGCCGCCGAACAAGCATCGCGCGTCGCCTGTCGCGATGGACAGCGTGGTTCCACGCACAGCGACAGCGAGCGCCGACCAGGCGCCGCGGGCTCAGCCTAACGAGCGTTCCGCGGCGACCGCCGCGTCGAGCGGTCCACTCACGCTCGAGGCGATCGCCAGCAAGTGGGACGATTTTCGCGCGGCCGTGCGACGCGAACGACCGGTGCTCGCGACCTTCGTCGACAAGGCCACGCCGTACGCGGTCACCGCGTCCGGCGCGCTCATGCTCGACGTCAGCGACGCACAGGCGCGCGACAGCCTACGCGAACGCGCGAACGATCTCGCTGCTCTCGCGCGCACGCATTTGGGTGCTGTGAGCCAGGTGCTGCTGCGCGATGTTGCCGTGCAGGCGGCAAGCGAGCCGCCGGCAGCGCGCATGACGCCATCGTCCATCCGCAGCGATACAATGGCATCTCTCCGGAAACGAGATCCCGTTCTCAACGCGGCTATCGAAGAACTCGATCTGGAGCTGTTGGATTAGCCTTGTGGCAGCCGCGCGCCGCCAGATAACTTCCTGCCTCGCTTCAACTTGGACAGCTGAATGGCAGACTTGCTCAAGATCCTGCAGCAGGCACAGCAGGTGCAGGGTCGACTGCAGCAGATACAGGAGCAGCTGCAGCAAAAAGTCGTCACCGGTACGGCGGGCGGCGGCATGGTGACGGTTGAAGCAGACGGCCGCGGGCAGATCAAGCGTGTGCGCATCGATCCGAGCGTCGTGAATGCGAGCGACGTCGAAATGCTGGAGGATCTCGTCTCCGTCGCAGTGAGCGACGCACAGCAAAAAGCCGCGGCTCTCGCGCAGGAAGAGATGAGCAAGGTAACCGGCGGGTTGAACCTGCCGTTCAAGCTGCCGTTCTAAGGCGCAGTGCTGCCTAACGTGTCGGCTATCGACGACCTCGTCACGGAATTCGCACGACTCCCCGGCATCGGCCGAAAGACGGCGCTCCGACTGACATATCACCTGCTGAAGCAACCAGCCGACCGTAGCCAGCGACTGGCCCGGTCGCTGGTCGATCTGACGGAGCGCGTGCGCCCGTGCGGCCGCTGCTACAACTTGGCTGAGGGGTCACTCTGTCCGATTTGTGCCGATCCACGACGTGACTCAGCGGTCATATGCGCAGTCGAAGAGGCAGCGGACATCGCGGCTATCGAGCGCGCTGGGGAGTTTCGTGGGACCTACCACGTGCTCGGTGGGCGACTGGCTCCGCTGGACGGTGTCGCGGCCGAAGATCTGACGGTCGACGCACTCGCGTCACGGGTGCAGGGTGGCGGGGTGAGTGAGGTCATCGTGGCGACCAATCCAAGCGTGGAAGGCGAGGCCACCGCGCTCTACGTTCAGCAGCAGCTCCGGCCACTGGGCGTGCGCGTCACTCGCATCGCGCGCGGGCTCCCGATGGGTGGTGACCTGGAGTACGCAGACGGCGGTACGATCGCGCAGGCCCTCGCTGCGCGTCGAGACATGACCTAACGAGAAGCGCTCAGACCTCCGACCTCAGACCTAGAGACCCATGTCCTACGGAGCAGCCAGCTGGAGCTTCACGTCAGAAGACCAGTCAGCCATCCATCAGGTCTTGCAGCGATTCCTGACGGACTCGCAGTCGAAGTGCGCGATGGTCGTCGACCGCAGCGGTCAGCTCGTGACCACCGTCGGAGATCAGCCGCGTTTCGACGCGCAAGCCTTCGCGAGTTTGACTGCTGCGGATTTCAGCGCCAACGATCAACTCGCACGCCTGATCGGCGAGACCGACTTCAACACGCTCTTTCATCAGGGCGAACGCGAGTCGATGCTCCTCGCCGACGTCGCACGCCGCGTGATACTCGTGGTGCTTTTCGACAACAAGACCACGCTGGGACTCGTAAAGCTCAAGCTCAAAGCAACAGTGGAGCAGCTCGCACAGCACTTCGCGACGATTGGTACTCGACCCGCACGACCGGAGCCTGACCGGCGTCCGCTACTTGGGAATGTGGATGAAGAGATCGACAAGCTGTTTCAATAATTCGCGCTAGGAGACATCGATCGATGTCGATGATCAACTACGCCTCGCGCGAGATCAACTGTAAGCTCGTGTACTACGGTCCGGGTTTAGGAGGCAAAACGACGAACCTGGAGCACGTTTACAAGAAAGTGGCGCCGAGTACGCGCGGAAAGCTCATCTCTCTGGCAACGGAGACGGAACGGACGCTGTTCTTCGATTTTCTCCCGGTCGATCTCGGGACGATTCGCGGATTCAAGACGCGATTCCATCTCTATACCGTGCCGGGACAGGTCTACTACAACGCGAGCCGTAAGCTGATCCTCAAAGGCGTCGACGGCATCGTGTTCGTCGCCGATTCGCAAGTCGATCGCATGGAAGCGAATGCAGAATCGATGCAGAACCTGTACGACAACATGGCAGAATATGGCTACGATCTCACCAAGATGCCGTTCGTCGTGCAGTACAACAAACGAGATCTGCCTAACGCGGCGCCGATCGCCGAGCTGCAGGCGGCGCTCAACCCGGGCTGGGAAGTGACGGATACGACGCGCCAGCGCGTGACGCCCGATCCGTACCACGCCGGCGAGAATCTCGTCGAGCAGGCGCCGACGGGTGAATGGATCGAGCGCTCGACGTATTTCGAGGCCGTGGCCATCAATGGCGATGGCGTCTTCGATACATTGCGGGCCGTCTCGAAGTTTGTACTGAAGGCGTTGTCCTAAGAGGCGCAGTCGTGAACCTGCCGAACAGCCTGACGATCGGTCGCATCGCGGCGACCCCGGCGATTACGGCGCTCATCATGAACCCGCCGTGGCAGTACCGCTTTTCGGCGTGGGTGCTCTTTGTCGTGGCGGCTGTCACGGACTACTACGACGGCAAGCTGGCGCGTTCGCGCAACCTCGTCACCAAGACAGGGAAGCTCCTCGATCCGATCGCTGACAAAGCGCTGCTCATCGCGACGCTGGTGCCGATCTACTGGCTCACGCGCGACGTCGGGCTCCTGTGGCACGCTCCCGGGGACGTACAGTGGGCCGCCGGAATCGTCGGTCCCGTCTCGTTAGGCCAGCACGCGCGCTATCCCTTCGTCACGCCTTTCGGATTGGTACCGACCCCGCTCTGGGTCGTGGCTGTGATCATTGGCCGGGAATTATTGATGACGCTCCTGCGGCAGCACGCGGTTCGGCGCGGAGTCGTCATCAGCGCCATCGGGCCAGCCAAGCTCAAGACGACCTTCCAGAACATCTGGGTGGGTACCGCATTCTTCTGGTTCTTTGCGTCCTCCGCCGCTGCGCAGAACAAGTGGACGAGCCAGGCCTGGGTCGCCTTCGCACATTTCAACGGGATCGTCGGGACGATCGCGATGGTGACCGCGCTGCTGCTCACAGTCTACTCGCTGTCGATATACTTGCGCCGGTATGGGGGGCTGCTGTTCGCGCCTAGTCAAAACAAATAGCTTCGAGTGATCAGTCTGCGGTTTGCCAGTTCCCAGTGTTCAAATCAGTGACTGCATGATGTGCAGTGCGGTCGCATCATTCTCGAGACACTGCACTGAAGACTGAGTACTCAGAGCTATTTGTTTTGCCCTACGACGAGCGCGAAGAGCTATTCGTTTTGCCTATCCGATGAACGTCGAACTCATAACGATAGGCGACGAACTACTTCTCGGCCTAACGATCGATACCAACGCAGCCTGGCTCGCGCGCGAGCTTGGGACGATCGGTGTGCGCGTGGCGTGGCGCACCACAGTCGGTGATACCGCCGAAGACATCGCTGCGGCCGTTCGCGTCGCACTCGATCGCACAGGCGCTGCGATCACCACTGGCGGACTCGGTCCCACTGCGGACGACCTCACCAAGCCGGCGATCGCCGAAGTCTTTGGCCGCTCGATGCACTTCGATGAGGACCTTTGGGAGGGACTCAAGCGGCTCTGGCGTGAACGCGGTCGCCCGGGCGAGCTGCCCGAATCCAACAGACAGCAGGTCATGATCCCGGACGGCGCGACGATTCTGCGCAATCGTCACGGCACTGCGCCCGGAATCTGGCTAGAGGACGAACGCCGTCGCTGGATCGCCATGCTCCCGGGGATCCCGCGCGAGATGCGCGGCCTGGCGAGCGACGAGGTCCTCCCGCGTATCCGCGCTCGCATGGGCGATGCCCAGACCACACTGCGCTCGCTCAGCGTGCGCACGACGGGAATCGCGGAGTCGCAGCTCCCATCGCTGTTGCGCGAGTACGCCGAAAAGATCGACGGCATGCGCGTCTCGTATCAGCCGAGTCCTTCTGGCGTGGACGTTCGCCTAACGATTTCAGATGTCTCTCCGGCCGAAGCCGAAGAGCGGCTCGGACGCGCTGGCAGTATACTGCGTGAGCGAATCGGCGATCGCGTCTACGGCGCGAATGACGACGACCTGGCGGCCGTGGTGCTCGGCGCGTGTCGCGCGCGCGGCTGGCGCATTGCTGTCGCCGAGAGCTGCACCGGCGGTCTGCTCGGCGAACGCCTAACGAATATGCCTGGCGCCAGCGACACGTTTGTCGGCGGCGTCATCGCCTATGACAACGCCGTCAAGGAAACGCTCCTCGCCGTGCCGCGCGCGGAGCTCGTCGCGCACGGCGCGGTGAGTGAAAGCGTCGCCGCGGCGATGGCAGCGGGGGCGCGCCAGAGCACAGGAGCCGAAGTTGGCCTCGCAATCACAGGCGTCGCGGGCCCGGAAGGCGGCACTCCCGAGAAACCAGTCGGCACGGTCTGGGTGGCCGTTGACACGCCACACG
>CBQVAZ010000191.1:0-6611 GCA_967720205.1 uncultured Gemmatimonadaceae bacterium
GGCTAACCACTAACCCCTAATCCCTAGCTCTCGTGCTTGTCGTCGGCCTCACCGGCAACATCGCCAGCGGCAAGTCCACGGTCGCGCGCCTGCTCTCTGAACGCGGTGCGACGATCATCGACGCCGACGTCCTAGCCCGCCGGACGATCGATTCGGGGACTCCCGCTCACGCCGAAATCATCAAGCGCTGGGGGAACGCCGTGGTCGCGGCCGATGGCGGCATCGATCGCGAGGCGCTTCGCCACATCGTGTTCGGCGCGCCCGACGAGCTCGAGGCGCTCAACGACATCGTGCATCCCCACGTGCGCGCGATGCGCGACGAGCTGGTTGACCAGGCACGCGCGCGCGGTGATCAGATCGTCGTCTGCGATATCCCGCTCCTGTTCGAGCGCGGCCTGGTAGATGACTTCGATCGCATCGTGCTCGTCGACGCACCGCGCGAGCTGCGCCTCGACCGCCTCGTGAGCGAGCGTAAGCTCTCCCATGCCGACGCGATGGAGATGATCGCGGCGCAAATGCCATCTGAGCTCAAGCGCGCGCGGGCGAATTACGTCATCGATAACACATCGACGCTTCAGGCCCTGTCCGAACGAGTCGAAGAGATGTGGAGCGCCTTGCAGCGAGATGCTGAGGCAATCGACGCCAACGTCGCTTGACACGCCACGCTCGAATGAACAAAAGCTGCTGTCAGCTGGCTGCTTACGGCTGACGGCCGACAGCTGCTCGTAATCACCTTAAACTAGGAAAGATCCGTGGCCAACATCCCTGCTGACCTGCGCTACACAAAAGATCACGAGTACGTGAAGCCGAGCGGCGACCCTAACGTGGTCGTTGTCGGCATCACGGATTTCGCGCAGGGAGAGTTGGGCGATGTCGTTTTTGTCGACCTGCCGAAGGTCGGACGCAAGCTCGCCGAGCACGAAGTCTTCGGAACAATCGAGGCCGTGAAGGCTGTCTCCGAGCTTTACTCGCCGCTCGCCGGAGAAGTGACCGAGGTCAACGCAACGCTGGATGGCGAGCCGTCACTCGTGAACAGCGATCCCTACGGCAGCGGGTGGATGATCAAGGTCAAAGTCGCGAGTGCGACAGGACCGTCGTTACTCGATGCCGAGTCGTACAAGAAGCTGATCGGACAATAGGTCAGAGGTCAAAGCGAACCGAGACACAACGTTTGCTCTGACCTTTGACCTTTGACCTAGTTGTAAGCGTCAATCGGCGGACACGAGCACACAAGATTTCGGTCCCCGTAGGCGTTGTCGACTCGTGACACAGCCGGCCAGAACTTCCGCTCGCGAGTCCACGGCGCAGGGAAAGCCGCGCGCTCGCGGCCATATGAATGTTCCCACGCGTCCGTCACCACGGCTTCGGCAGTGTGCGGCGCGTGCTTGAGCGGATTGTCCTCGCGATCGAGAATCCCCTTCTCCACTTCGTCGATTTCAGCGCGAATCGAGATCAGTGCGTCGCAGAAACGATCCAGTTCCGCCTTCGACTCACTTTCCGTCGGCTCGATCATGAGCGTCCCAGCAACCGGGAAGGAGACAGTCGGCGCGTGGTAGCCATAGTCGATGAGGCGTTTGGCGATGTCTTCTACCTCGATGCCTGACGAGCCTTTCACGCTGCGCGGATCGACGATGCACTCGTGCGCGATGAGGCCGTTCCTTCCTTTATAGAGGATGCCGTAGTGCTGCTCAAGGCGCTTCGCCACATAGTTCGCGTTGAGGATGGCGACCTTCGTGGCGTCAGTGAGTCCTTCGCCGCCCATCATCTTGATGTAGATCCACGAGATGGGCAGGATCGACGCGGACCCCCAAGGCGCCGAAGACACAGCGCCTAACGTGGTGCGCCCGGGCTGCGGAATGATCGGATGGCCCGGCAGAAACGGCGCGAGATGGGCCGCGACGCCGATCGGTCCCATTCCCGGTCCGCCGCCACCGTGCGGAATGCAGAACGTCTTATGCAGGTTGAGATGGCAGACGTCGGCGCCGATGTCGCCCGGGCGGGCGAGGCCGACCATCGCGTTCATGTTCGCGCCATCCATGTAAACCTGGCCGCCATGCTCGTGCACGATTTCGCACACGGTGCGGATCCCTTCCTCGAAGACGCCGTGCGTCGACGGGTACGTGACCATGAGAGCGGCCAACCGCTCGCCGTGCTCCGTCGCTTTTGCGCGCAGATCGTCGATATCGATGTCACCGGTCGCAGTCGTTTTTACCACGACGATGCGCATGTTCGCCATCGCCGCGCTCGCGGGGTTCGTGCCGTGCGCGCTCTGCGGGATGAGACAGACGTCGCGGTGCGTGTCGCCGCGCGCGTCGTGATACTTGCGGATGGCCAGCAGCCCGGCGTACTCGCCCTGGGAACCCGCGTTAGGCTGCAACGAGACCGCGGCGAAGCCGGTGATCTCCTGCAGGTCCAGCTCCAGCGACTTGAAGAGCTCCTGATAACCTCGGGCCTGGTCCACCGGAGCGAACGGATGCATGCGTCCGAACGCTGGCCACGTCACTGGAATCATTTCCGCGGTGGCGTTCAGCTTCATCGTGCACGAGCCTAACGAGATCATCGAGTGCACCAGCGAGAGATCGCGCGACTCCAGCGTGCGGATGTAGCGCAGCATCTCGTGCTCGGAGTGATAGCGATTGAACACGGGATGCGTGAGGAACGCGCTGGTGCGCGCGAAACGCTCGTCGTAGCGCGCGTCAACGTCGCCACCGAGCGCTACGACAGCCGGCACTTTGCGTCCGTTCGCCAGCACGGCGAGGAGATCGCCCAAGTCCATATCGCCGACGGTTTCGTCCAGTGCCACCCCGATGCTGCCGGCGTCCAGCTTGCGCACATTGACGCGACGTTCCGCCGCAGCGCTCAGTGCGGCATCCGCGGTCATGCCGTTCAACTCGATATGCAGCGTGTCGAAAAAGTCGTTGTGCACCACGCGATGGCCGAGCGATTCCGCGCCGGCCGCCAGCATCGACGCGTAGCGATGCACCCGCCGGGCAGTGCGCGTAATGCCATCCGGTCCGTGCCACACGGCGTACATGCTCGCCATGACGGCGAGCAGAACCTGGGCGGTGCAGATGTTGCTCGTCGCCTTTTCCCGCCTGATATGCTGCTCGCGCGTGCCTAACGCCATACGCAGCGCCGGCCTCCCGCGCGCGTCGCGCGACACACCGATGATGCGCCCAGGCATCGAGCGCTTGAATTGATCCTTTGTCGCGAAAAATGCGGCGTGCGGTCCCCCGTACCCCATCGGCACGCCAAAACGTTGCGAGTTCCCCACGGCGACATCCGCTCCCCATTCCCCCGGCGGCGTGAGCAGCGCGAGCGCGAGCAGATCTGTAGCCGCGATCACCAGCGCATTCTGCGCATGCGCCCGTTCGCACACGTCGCGATAGTCGTAGACGGCGCCGTCCGTAGCCGGATACTGCACGATCACAGCGAACACGTTCGCCGCAAACTCCGCCTCGCGAGCATCGCCGACCAGCACCTTCCAGCCGCGCACGTCTGCCCGTGTCTTCACAACGTCGATCGTTTGAGGATGGCAGTCGCTCGCGACAAAGACAGTGTCCTTTTGTTCGCTGCCGCGCACAGCGTGCGCCAAGGCGACACCTTCAGCCGCTGCCGTGGCTTCGTCCAACAGGGACGCGTTGGCAATCTCCATCCCCGTTAGGTCCATCACCATCGTTTGGAAGTTGAGCAGCGCTTCCATGCGCCCCTGCGCAATTTCGGACTGGTACGGCGTGTACGCCGTGTACCAGCCCGGATTCTCTAAGACGTTCCGCTGCACAACTGGCGGAACGAGCGTGTCGTGATACCCGAGCCCGATGTAGGAGCGAAAGACCTGGTTGTTCGTCGCGATCCCAGCAATCTCGTTGAGCACATCGTGCTCAGTTCGGGGCGCGCCAGTGCGCAGCGGCGTTCGCAGTCTTATGCCTGCCGGCACGACTGCGTCGATGAACGCGTCGAGCGACTCATAGCCCACGGTGTCCAGCATCTCCTGGACGTCTGCGGGCGAGGGACCGATATGGCGTCTAACGAAGGAGTCGCTGTCGGTCAGCGAGCTAGGAGGCGAACTGATGGTCATGGTAAAAAAAGAATGCGGGTCGCGGCCGTTCCAGTGCGCCGCAACGACTCGAAGGACCGACGGGCGAGTTTGGAACGGGCCGAGCGGAAACGTAGCGCGCGGCCTCGGGCAGGTGCTAGCCTTTGCCGTCATGCGCTGGCGCTTGTTCATGACCGAACCGCTCGATGGCGCGGATAACATGGCGCTCGACGAAGCACTCCTCGCCCGAGCCCGTGAATCGGACGAATGTGTGCTCCGCGCGTATGCCTGGGCGACCCCCACGCTTTCGCTCGGGCGGCATCAGCGAGCCGTCGGCGTATTCGAGCGCGCGGCGGAGCGCGGCGTTTCAGTCGTCAGGCGCCTAACGGGCGGCCGCGCCGTGCTGCATCATCGCGAGGTGACCTACAGCGTAACGGCACCCGCGACGCGCAGCGACACCCTGCGGGCCTCGTATGCGTCGATCAACATGATCCTGCTGGACGCCTTGCAACGCCTTGGCGTCCGCGCGGCCCTCGCGCAGCCGACAGAAAAGCGGCTGCCTCCGCCGGGAAGCGCGCCCTGCTTCGAGCTTCCGGCGCCGGGCGAGATCGTATTCGGCGCGCGCAAGCTCGTGGGGAGCGCGCAGTTGCGCGACGGCGGCGCATTCCTTCAGCACGGGTCCATCCTGATCGACGACGATCAGGGTCGGGTCGGCGAGCTTAGCGCGGCGCCCATCCCAATCAGCGCGCCCGCAGCAACGCTGCGCGAAGCGCTCGGTCGCGCTCCGACGCTGCACGAAGTGGCCGACGCGCTCTTCGCCGCCGTGCGCGCGCGCGCCGACGCTCAAGCGCTGCCGTTCGCCGGAGACGAAACCCTCGAGCGAGCCACGCGCGCCTCGCGAGCGCGTTATGTAGACGATTTGTGGACCTGGTGGCGCTGACCGCGTACTGTTAGGCCGCGATGCTAGGACTCGTAGTGCGGCGCCTGCTTGTCGCCGTCGTGATCGCCTTCCTGGTGGCCACGCTCTCGTTCGTGCTGGTGCACGCGGCCCCCGGCGAGCCATTCGCCACATTGCGCGAGGACGCGCGCATAACGGCGGAGATGCAAGAGCGAATACGCACACAGTACGGTCTGGATAAGCCGTTAGGCGTGCAGTATGTGCGCTACATTGGAAGTCTGGCTCGCGGCGACTTCGGCGAGTCGTTCCTGCAACGACGCCCGGTGAGCCGCGTACTCGCCGACGCCCTCCCCAACTCGCTGCTGCTCATGGCAACAGCGCTCGTCGTGGCCTTCGCGTTAGGTGTGGCCCTGGGCGCGCTGCAGGCGTACCGTCGCGGATCGCTCTTCGACAGGACGGTGGGAGGCGTGTCGCTGACCCTGGCCTCGGTTCCTGAATACCTGCTAGCCATCGCGCTGCTGCTCGCATTTGCATATCTCCTGCCGATCTTCCCGACGGGGGGGATGTCGGATCCTGTGATGTGGCGCTTCATGTCTCCAATGCAGCGCCTAACGGACGTGGCGCGCCACCTCGTTCTGCCCGCGACGACACTCGTGCTCATCATCGCATCCGTCGTGGCGCGCTATCAACGCGCGGCGTTGCTCGACGTACTGCCTGACGATTTCGTTCGCACGGCTAAGGCAAAGGGGCTCTCGCGCGGCCGCGTGCTCGTCCATGCGCTGCGCAACGCCCTGTTGCCCACAATCACTCTGATCGGCCTACTATTCCCCGCCCTATTCGGCGGCGCTGTGTTCGTCGAGAACGTCTTTAGCTGGCCTGGCATGGGTCGCACGATCGTCGACGGGCTCGGGGCACGGGACTATCCGCTCATCATGGGCAGCATGGTTGTCGGAAGCGTATTCGTTGTTGTTGGCGGGCTCGTCGCCGACATCGCCGCGATGTCGGCCGATCCGCGCACGCGGGCCGCCTAACGTGCATCGCCCGACTCCGCTGTCGTTCGATGTCGCCGGCGCGCCGCTCGACGCACCGGCGCCTGACATCTGGCGCGCGACGCCATTTCGCGCGCTCTGGCGCGACCGCGCTGCCCGCGCCGCCTTGTGCCTGCTCATCACGCTCACGCTCCTGGCAGTCTTCGCTCGCTGGCTCGCGCCGTACGATCCCGCCGCGCAGTTGGATATCGTCGGGCTCAAGAGTCAGGCGCCGTCAGCTGCTCACCCGCTCGGAACTGATCTGGCCTCGCGCGACGTGCTCAGTCGCATGATCTATGGCACTCGTGTTTCGCTGTCGATCGCGATCCTCGCGATGCTGCTCTCGACGTGCATCGGCACGGCCTACGGCTTGACGGCCGCCCTCGGCGGCCGTTTCACCGACGCGGTGCTCATGCGTGGCGTGGACACTTTCCTCGCCATCCCTCGCATCCTGCTGTTGTTAGGCGTCGTCGCGTTGTGGGGAGAACTCTCCCCTAAGGCGCTCATTGTCGTCATCGGCCTGAGCGGCTGGTTCGCCGCCGCGCGACTCGTGCGGACGCTGGTTCTGGCGCTGCGCGAGCGAGACTTCGTCACAGCGGCGCGCGGCTTGGGCGCGCGCACGAGCAGCATCGCCGTTAGGCACATTCTG
>CBQVAZ010000192.1:0-6596 GCA_967720205.1 uncultured Gemmatimonadaceae bacterium
TGTCCTGGACGGCGAAATCGTCAAACTGGGCGACAGCTATGTCGTCTCTACGCGACTGGTCTCCACTCTCGACGGGCGCGAGCTTGCGACCTTCCGTCGCACTGCCGCGGGCGAGAACGATCTCATCACGGCGTTAGGCAAACTTTCTCGCGACTTGCGCGGCAAGATCGGCGAATCGCTCAAAGACATCCGTGAGGCAAACTCGCTCGAGCGCGTCAGTACGCCCTCGCTTGCCGCATTGCGCAAATACGTCGATGGCATTCGCTACACCGACGAGTTGGGCGATGCGCAGCGCGGCCTGGCGCTGCTCGAGGAGGCAGTGGCGATCGACTCCACATTCGCGATGGCGTGGCGCAAGATCGCCGCCGTTGTTGGGAGCCAGGGCACCGATCGGCCGCGGTACCTGGACGCTCAAAGTCGCGCATTTCGGCATCGTGATCGACTCACTGAATACGAACGGCTCCAGACAGAAAGCTTCTACTACTCGCAAGGTCCAGAGCCTAACCAGGATCGGGCACTGGCGGCCTACGAAGCGCTTCTCGAGCGCGATCCTGAGAACATGACGGCGCTCAATAACTCAGGCATCGCGTATGAGATGAAGCGCGACTGGCCGAAAGCAGAGGAGCGGTACCGCGCAGTCACGCGACTCAAGCGGCCCTTCGGCGGCTCATTCGGTAACCTCGTCAGCATGCAAGTCCGCCAAGGCAAGCTAGCCGCTGCCGAATCTAGTCAGATGGAGTTCGAGCGGCGCTTTCCCGCACACGAGAATAGTTGGGAGAGTCGCTGGAGGCTCTACTGGGCTCACGACAGTATTCGAGCTGCTGACTCACTGGCGCGAGCCGTGCACCGGGCGGCGCGCAGTCAGCGACAGGGATCGCGCTCGGCTTGGGATCTCTCACTTACGGCCAGTCAGCGTGGGCAGATACACGAGGCGCTACGCTGGCGCAGCACAGGCCATCAAGCCATTTACCGCGCCGCAAAAGCACCGGATCGGCTGCTTCTAATGGCGATCGACTCTGCGTTAGGCACCGCTGTCTTTTTTCAAGACACCGCCCGCGCACGCTCTATTTTGCGCCGCGCGTTGACGAGTCACCCGTTGTCGGAGATCCCGGCCGCGTCGCGGCCGTGGAATGAGCTTGGACAAGTAGCCGCACTCACGAACGATGCTTCTTTGGCGCAACAGGCCCTCGACGGCCTCGAAAAAGACGCGCTGCTGGTCGGTCATCAAAGTGTCGATGCGGAGCGCGCCCGCATGCGCGGCTGGCTCGCTATGACGAAGGGCCGCTATGATGATGCCAGTCGCGAGTTCGTGGACGCGGAGCCTGGAGTTCACCCCGATGACATTCGCGACATGCTCTTCGCGATCGGCAATGCCTTCGACCTTTCGGCCAAGCCTGACTCGGCCATCACCTACTTCGAGACGTTCCTGGCCCTCAAGGTTCCCGAGTCGCCCGCCGGACAACTGTACGGTGTCGCGACGCACAAGCGACTCGGTGAGCTGTACGAGGCGAAGGGAGACCGCGCAAAAGCGGAGTCGCACTACGTGAGATTCATCGAGCTCTGGAAAGATGCCGATCCAGAGCTGCAGCCGAGAGTGCACGAAGTTCGCGAGCGACTTGTTCGCCTGCGGCGGCAGCAGGGCTGATGAGCGACATCCGATCCCAGCTCGAATCCTCGTTAGGCAGTCTCTACACCATCGAGCGTGAGCTCGGCGGCGGCGGCATGTCGCTCACGTACCTCGCCACCGAGCGGGCGTTGTCGCGCAAGGTCGTCGTCAAAGCGCTCGCGCCAGAACTGCTCGCCGGCATATCCGTCGAGCGATTCAAGCGCGAAGTGCTCCTCGCGGCGCAGCTGCAGCACCCGCACATCGTTCCCGTGCTCGCCTCCGGCGACGCTGACGGACTGCCGTGGTTCACAATGCCGTACGTCGAAGGCGAATCGCTGCGGACTCGCCTCGGCCGCGGCCCGCTGCGCATCGGCGAGATCACCGGCATTCTGAGAGACGTCGCACGCGCGCTCGAGTTCGCGCACGACCATGGCGTCGTGCATCGCGACATCAAGCCCGACAACGTGCTGCTCGCCGGAAGCAGCGCGACAGTCACGGACTTCGGAATCGCCAAGGCGATTTCGGCCGCGCGCACAGATGGCAGCCGACGCACGCAGCTCACAGTCACCGGGCAAATCATCGGCACACCGGCGTACATGCCGCCGGAACAGGCGTCGGGCGATCCTGATGTGGATCACAGATCCGACATCTACTCGTACGGCGCGATGGCGTACGAGATGTTGGCGGGCCGGCCGCCGTTCATCGGGGCCACCGGCAAGGTGCTCGGCGCGCATTTCAACGAGACGCCGCGGCCAGTCACGGAGCTGCGTGGCGACACGCCCCAGGCGTTGGCCGAACTCGTTATGCGCTGTCTCGAAAAGGACGTGGTGCGGCGACCGCAAACAGCCGGCGAGCTCGTTCGCGTTCTCGACTCGATCTCCTCCAGCGGCGCGACAGACGTCGCGCCCGCCATCCTTCACGGCGGGCATATCCGTCTCGGCCGAGCGCTGGCGTTCTGGGCTGCCGCCACGGCGCTCGTCGCGCTCACGGCCTGGGCGGCGACGGCGGCGATCGGAATTCCCGACTGGGTCTTGCCAGGTTCGTTAGGCGTCATGCTCGCGGGACTTCCAGTCATTGCGCTGACGTGGTATGTGCAGCGCGTCGTCCGGCGAGCGTTTACAGCCACCCCGGCCTACACGCCGGGAGGCTCCGAATCAAGGCATGGCACGCTGGCCAATCTCGCGATCAAAGCCAGTCCGCACTTTTCGTGGCGCCGCACGTGGCTCGGCGGTGCGATCGCGGTCGGCACGTTTGCGGCTCTCGTCATCGGCTTCATGGTCCTGCGCGCGTTAGGCATTGGCCCCGTGGGTTCCTTGATGGGTGCCGGGAAGATGGATGTGGGCGAAACGCTCGTCGTCGCCGACTTCCGAGGTCCGCCGAACGATTCCACTCTTGGCGCGACCGTCGCCGAAGCGCTGCGCACGGACCTGGGGCAATCCAGCGCGCTCAAAGTGATGACGCGCGCGAGTGTGCGCGACATGCTGCGCTTGATGCAGCGCCCGATCGAAAGCGGTGTCCAATACGAGCTCGCCCGCGAAATCGCCACGCGTGAAGGAGCCAAGGCGGTGCTCGACGGCGAGGTCGTCAAGCTCGGCAACAGCTATGTGCTCTCGTCTCGGCTCGTCTCCACGCTCGACGGCGTCGAGCTTGCGACATTCCGCCAGACAGCCAGTAACGAGAATGAGCTCATCCGCGCGTTAGGCAAGTTATCGCGCGACGTGCGCGGGAAGATCGGCGAATCGCTCAAGGACATCCGCGACGCCGGATCTCTCGAGCGTGTCAGCACGCCCTCGCTTCCGGCGCTGCGCAAGTATGTGGAGGGGATTCGGTTCACTGACGAGCTGGGGGACACAAGGCGCGGCTTGGCGTTGCTCGAGGAAGCAGTCGCTATCGACACCAGCTTCGCGATGGCGTGGCGCAAGATCGCGGCGGTCGTTGGAAACCTCCGAACCGATCGTCCGCGTCAAATCGATGCCGCCAGTCGCGCCTATAGACATCGCGATCGCTTGACCGAGCAAGAGCGCCTGCAGACCGAGGCGTACTATTTCACGGCAGGACCGGAGCCGAATTTCGACCGCGCGCTCGCCGCATACGAAGCAATTCTCGAGCGCGACCCAGAGAACATGACAGCGCTCAACAACTCGGGCGTTGTCTATGTCAATAAGAAGGATTTTGTGAAGGCGGAGGAGCGTTTCCGCGCAGCAACCAAGATCAAGCGGCCATTCGGTAGTTCGTTCTGGAACCTCGTTACGAACCAAGTTGGCCTGGGAAAGCTCGCCGCTGCTGAATCTTCTCAGGTCGAGTTTCGCCGCCACTTTCCGGCGCACGAGGATCTTTGGGAGTCCCAGTGGGTGCTGCATTGGGCGCACGGCGATGTCCGCGTCGCGGATTCTCTGGCGCTTTCTGTTCAACGTGCGGCCAAAGGCGTTCGGCAAGGGTCGCGCTCTGCGTTTGGGCTCTCCAGCAGCGCCATGCTCCGCGGAAGAATTCGCGAGGCGATGCGTTGGCGCACGATCGGCCACGAAGCGATCTATCGCGGCACCAAGGCCCCGGCTCGTCAGCTTTTAATGGCGATCGACTCCGCCCGTGCTATCGCGTTCTTTGCGCAGGACATCGATCGAGCCCGCAAGATTATTCGTCGAGCGATGTCCCAAACCCCGATGAGCCAGATGCTCGTCGCCTCGAGGCCTTGGGTAGACTTGGCGCGCTTGGCGGTTGTGATGCGTGACCCCGTGCTCGCGCGTGAAGCGCTGGACGGTTTCGAAAAGGACGTACCTCAGTTAGGCGCAGCCGATGCCGAGGCGCTGCGACTGCTCCTAAGCGCGTGGCTAGAGATGGTCTCTGCGCGGTATGAGGACGCAGTACGCGACTTTCGCGACGCCGAACCCGGTATCAATGCGAACATCGAGAATGACGCGCGCATCGGTCGTGCGCACGCCTTCGATCTAGCCGGTCAGTCGGATTCCGCGATCGCCACCTACGAGAAGTTCCTGATCGCACCAGACATCCTCGGTGACTTCGCGGGCCCGTACAGGGCGGGGACGCACAAGCGATTGGGCGAACTGTACGACGCGAAGCACGACACAGCGAAGGCCGAATTGCACTACGCGCAGTTCCTCGAGCTGTGGACGGACGCCGATCCCGAGCTGCAGCCCAAAGTCCGCGAAGTTCGCGAGCGCCTAGCCGCGCTGCGCCGGCGCAAAGGGTGAGGCGACCGTAGCCCGATGGACCTCCGCCAGCAACTCGAGTCCTCGTTAGGCGCCGCGTACCTGATCGGACGCGAGCTCGATAGTGGGGGGATGTCTCGCGCCTATCTCGGCCCGCTGCGCATGGTCTACCGGCGTACAACGTGGGATGAGAAGTACTGCGAGTACGTCTGTCCGTCACAACTACTCAGGGAGCGCCGATGACTGCGATCAAGTTCGTCACTCCGTCCACGGACGAGTTCCGCCGCCTTCTAAGAGTCCGCGTCGACTCGTACTTCGCCGATCGCGCGCTCTCGAAACATTGGAACGCTGTCATGGCGCTCAAGCTCGCCCTGTATCTCGGGGGCTACCTCGGGGCGTACGCGCTCATCATGCTCGGTGGCTTCAGCGTGCCCGTCATGTTCGGGCTGGCCATCATCGTCGGCCTCGCCGGAGCTGGCATCGGATTCAACATCGGACACGACGCCTGTCATGGCGCTCTCTCGAAGAGCTCGCGCGTCAATCGATTCTGGGCCCACGCATTCACGCTCATCGGCGCCCACGCCTACAACTGGCGGATCATTCATAACGTCAGTCACCACGGCTTCACCAACATCCCATACGCTGACGGTGACCTGCACCCGGCGAGCTATCTGCGCTACTTCCAGCAGGCGCCGAACAAACGGCCATACCATCGCTTCCAGCACCTGTATGCGATCCCGCTGTATTCGCTAGCCACGCTCGTCTGGATATTCTACAAGGACTTCCTGCACATCTCTCGCGACACGCACGTCGGCCTCAAGAAACGTAAGCCACCGGCCGTCGAGTATCTCATCCTCGCGCTCGGCAAGTCACTGCACATCGGAATGCTTCTGATCCTCCCAATGATCTTCCTGCCCATCCCGATCTGGCAGGTGCTGGTTGGATTCATAGTGCTCCATCTGGTCATGGGGTTGTCGCTCGCCTCCGTGTTCGCGGTCGGGCATCTCGTGGAAGACGTGGAGATGCCGCTGGCCGACCAGGAAGGCCACATTCACGGTTCCTGGGCCGAGCATCAACTGAAGACGACGGCGAACTTCAGTACCGAGAGCCGATTCTTCTTCTGGACCGTTGGTGGACTCAACTTTCAGATCGAGCACCACCTGTTTCCACACGTGTGCCACGTCCACTATCCGAAGCTCTCACCGATCGTTAGGGCGACGGCGCACGAGTTTGGCCTCCCGTATCATGAATTCAAGTCGTTTTTCGAGGCTCAGCGCTCGCATCTCTCCTTTCTGAAGAAGCTGGGCAAGGAACAGATCGTCGCCGA
This sequence comes from uncultured Gemmatimonadaceae bacterium, assembly GCA_967720205.1. GTDB lineage: Bacteria > Gemmatimonadota > Gemmatimonadetes > Gemmatimonadales > Gemmatimonadaceae > DASYRX01. The sequence continues at coordinate 6,101 of CBQVAZ010000192.1, forward strand.
TCCGGTGCTGCCGTGACCATTCGTGGGCTCGAGCTCACACGCACTCCTCGCCTAACGATGTCGTTGACTTCTCGCACGCCGACGATCCCATAACTGTGACAGACCTGCGCGGCCAGCTTCAATCCTCGTTAGGCTCTGCGTACACGATCGAGCGCGAGCTCGGTGGCGGCGGGATGTCGGTCACATACCTCGCGACTGAGAAAGCCCTCGACCGGCGTGTGGTCGTGAAGGTGCTCGCGCCGGAGCTGCTCGCCGGCATCTCGGTCGAGCGCTTCAAGCGCGAAGTCCTGATGGCGGCGCAGCTGCAGCATCCGCACGTCGTCCCCGTGCTCGCCTCCGGCGACGCCGACGGCTTGCCGTGGTTCACGATGCCGTACGTCGAGGGGGAGTCGCTGCGTCACAGGCTTGGCCGCGGACCGCTCCGCATCGGCGAGATCACCGGCATCCTGAGAGACGTCGCGCGCGCGCTGGAATTCGCGCACGATCACGGCGTCGT